>JAFMJU010000080.1 GCA_017853285.1 Gemmataceae bacterium | reverse complement strand
CGCCATCCGGTCTGGCCGGATCGCCCATGCCTATCTGTTCACCGGGCCAAGGGGTGTGGGGAAGACCTCCACGGCGAGGATTTTGGCCCGCTGCCTCAATTGCGAAAAGGGGCCCACACCGGAGCCATGCGGCGCTTGCGGCATCTGTCAGGCGATCACCCGCGGCGACGAGGTGGATGTCCTGGAGATCGACGGGGCGAGCAACCGGAAAATCGAGCATATCCGCGAACTGCGATCGACCGTGGGTTACCAGCCGGTGCATTGCCGGTTCAAGATTTACATCATCGACGAAGTGCACATGCTGACGACGGAGGCCTTCAACGCGCTGTTGAAGACCCTGGAGGAGCCGCCGCCGCATATCAAATTCATCTTCGCCACCACCGACCCGCAGGACTTGCCGGCCACCATTCTTTCCCGATGCCAACGGTTTGATTTTTCCGCCATCCCGGCTCCGGTGATGCGCAAGCTGCTGGCGGAAATCATCACCAAAGAGGGGCGGGAGGCCGACCCGGACGCGCTGGATCTGGTGTGCCGGCAATCGGCCGGGTCGATGCGGGACGCGCAGTCGCTGCTGGACCAGGCCCTGGCGTACGCCGATGGCGTGTTGACGGCGCAGGCGGTGCATGAACTGCTGGGCTCGGCCAACGAGGACCTGGTTGCGCAACTTGCCCAAGCCATCCGCACAGGGGATGCGGCCGGTGTGATCGGGGTGCTGGATTGCCCTGAGGCGCTGGCTGTGAGCTACAAGCAGTTGCTGATGCAACTGGCCTCCTGGTGGCGGGACTGCATGCTGGTGCAGGCGGCTGGAAAGAACGCGCCCACCCTGAATGTGAGCCCGAAATTCGCGGATCAGGTTCAAGAATTGGCCAAGGGCCTGGGGATGGAAACCACCCTCGCCGGGCTGGACCTGATCGACAGCGCCCTGATGCGGCTGAAGGACAGCCCGCACCCGCGCCTGCTGGTGGAATTGACCCTGGTGCGCATGGCTCGGTTGGGAGAATTGATCCCCATCGGCCAGTTGGCCCTGGCCCTGGTGGACGGGCGGGGCGGTGCGCCTTCTGGTGGAAGTCCGCCACCCCGGTTGGCGGCACCGCCCATCCAGCGCGATCCGGGGCCCGACCCAAAAAAAGCCTTGGCCGGGGGCCGGGCTGAGGTCCCGGTAGCCCCGGCTCTCCCCAGCCCTGCGGCCGGCGCCCCGAAGCCACCGGAATCCTCAGGAGCCCTGACTGTCCCGGATTCCGCCGGGCCCCGCTCCCTGGCCGACGCTTGGGATGAGATTCTGCAATCGGCCGGGATGACACTATCCGCCGGACTGGTCAGCGCGGAACCGCCGCGGGTCACCGGGCCTGGAATGGCGGTGTTGCGTTTCCCAGCGCGGGCCGCGAAGGACCATGATTTTGTGCAGTCTCGCCTGGGAAGGCTGAACGATCTGGCCAGGGAACAAACTGGTCAGTCGTGGGTCTTCAGCCTGGAGCTGGAAGGCGGGTCGGGGGGTGTCCTGCGGGACCGCAGACCTGAAGGGGGGGAAAGTGCCGTAGCTAGCCCCCAGCCGGCGGTGACAGCGGCCAGCCTGTTGCAGGAGCGAAGCGAGATAGAAAAAATTCCACTCGTGAATCGCGCGATCGAGATTTTTCACGCGGAAATCTTGCACTTCGACAAGGGCTTCGGCAAAAACCCGGCTAAATTGGATTCTCCGCAAAGTGATTCCTGAAAAGGGTTTATGTTAATAAATCTTCTGGTTTTTCCGCAAGTCGTCATACTTCCAAGCAAAATTCGGGCCAAAATGCGGGGCCTCGGGGCCGGTCAAGGATACAATACGCCTGAAGTAACCTGAGATCGCAGGGCGAGGGTCCAAAAAGGACAGCCAACGGATGGCGCGGTTTGCCATTCCCCATGAAGGTACCACCCAGGGTTTGGAATTTATGTTCAAAGAGTTGGGCCAGTTTGCCTCGATGATGCGGGCGATGCCCGCCATGAAAGAAAAGCTGGAGCGGTTTCAGAAGCGATTGCCCCAACTGACCGCTGAAGGCACCGCCGGGGAGTTTCCCGCCCAGGTGACGGTGCATGTGAACGGCCAGATGGAAACGATTTCTTGCCGGATTCCCGATCAGGCGTTGATGGTGGGGGGAGGCCGTTTGGGTGAGATGGTTCAAGCTGCCACCAATATCGCCTTGTTGCGGGTTAGGGCGCAAATCGCCGCGGAAATGAGCGAAATCACCGGAGGGATGAATCTTCCTCCGGGAATGTTTCCCGGATTGCCGGGACTGCCCGGCTGAGATGGAGCGGGTTTGAGTGGTAGCGGAAGGATGCGATCCGGATGATGACAGGCCAAAAGCAACGGCACCCGGGACAGGGGTGGGATCAGGATGGGCGAGGCTCATCGCAGGCCAAGCCGGTTCTGGACCGATTGCAAGAAATGCTGGGGGCGCTTCCCGGGATCGGGCCGAAAAGTGCCGAGCGGATCGCCCACCACCTGCTGGCGGCACCGCGGGACGAGGTGCTGGAACTGGCTGAAACGCTGCGGGCGGTGAAGGAAAAATTGCGGCGCTGCGCCCGGTGCTGCGCGCCTACCGAGGCGGAGGTTTGCCCCACCTGCCTGGATACAAGGCGGGATTTGGGCCTTTTGTGCGTGGTGGAACAGCCGCGGGACCAGGCGGCCCTGGAGCGAATGGGAACCTACCGGGGGCTGTACCACATCCTGCATGGGCGTTTGTCGCCGCTGGAGGGGATCGGCCCGGAAAAGCTGACGATTGACCGCCTGGTGGAACGGGCGCGCGGCGGCGAGGTGCGCGAGGTGATCCTGGCGACCAACCCCACGCTGGAAGGGGATGGCACCTCGCTTTACATCGCGGGGCTGCTGGGCCACATGGGCCTGAAGATCACCCGGTTGGCCCGGGGGATTCCGGCGGGCTCGATCCTGGAATTCGCCAACAGCCAGATGTTGGCGGACGCGATGGACGGCAGGAACACCTTCTGACCTGGTGAGTTTTGCACGCGGGGACCGACCCGCCTGTTGAAGCGAGGATGCCCGAACCACAATGCGACTTGAAACCTCCCTATCCCAGCGGCTGGCTATCGAGACCACGATTGGTCCGAGGATGATCCAGTCCATGGAGATCCTGCAGATGCCCCTGCAGGCCCTGGAGGAACGGATCGAGCGGGAGATGGAGCAGAACCCCGTGCTGGAGGTGATTCCCCGGGGTGAGCAGGAACTTCACGAGGGGGAGCCAGCGGAGCGAAAATCGAGGGATCCGGAACTGGGCGTGCTGCGGATGGACCCGGTAAAGGGCGAGGCGGATTTTCAGCGCCTGGACCTGATGAGCCGGGACTACCGGGATTTTGACGATGAATCCAGACCCTCGCGCTCCCGCATGGAAGAGCTGGGAGACCGCCATCTGGACATGATGGCGAACATCGCCTCGCGGCCACCCAATCTGCATGACCACCTGCAGGAGCAATTGAGCTTCCTGAACCTTCCAGCCGAGCAGTTGGAAAGGGTGCGATATCTGATCTCGGCCGTAAACGAGCAGGGCCTGCTGGATGGCAGCCTGGAAGAGTTGGCCCAGGCGCACGACCCGCCCCTGAACGCGGAGGATCTGGCCGGGCCGCTGGCGGCACTGCAGGGACTGGATCCGCCCGGTGTGGGCGGCCGCGACCTGAAGGAATGCCTGCTGCTGCAGGTGACGCCAGATCTTCCCCATGCCGACCTGGTGCGCACGCTGATTCTGCACCACCTGGAGGATATCCAGCACAACCGGATGCCGGTCATTTGCCGGCGGACCGGCCGTGACCTGGAGGAGGTGCGGGGTGCGCTGGAAGGGTTGCGAACGCTGAATCCACGGCCCGGGGCGGCCTTCAGCGGTACCACGGGCGCGGCGATCAAGCCGGATGTGGTGGTGGACCGGCTGGACAGCGGCGAGTATGTGGTGCGCCTGGCCGAGGACGCGATCCCCGGGCTGCGGATCGATCCTTCCTACGCCCAGATGGCCCGGGACCGGCAGACGGACAAGCAGACCCGGATCTACCTGCGTGGCAAGATCAGCTCGGCCCAGTGGCTGCGTGACGCGATCGAGCAGCGGAAGCGAACGCTGGAACGGGTGACGCGGGCGATTGTGGACCGGCAGAAGGCTTTTTTGGACCAGGGCCCGGATTTCATCGAGCCGCTCAAGATGCAGGATGTGGCCGGTATGGTGGGAGTGGATGTCAGCACCGTCAGCCGTGCCGTGTCGGACAAGTGGGTGCAGACTCCCAGAGGCCTGTTTCCCCTGAAGCGGTTCTTTGGCGGGGGCACCACGACGGCGGCCGGCGTGGACATCGCGTGGGAAAACATCAAGCGCAAACTGTTGGAGCTGGTTGGGTCGGAAGACAAGGCCAACCCGCTTTCGGACGAGGATCTGGTGGAGCGCATGGAAAAAGACGGCGTGCCGATCGCCCGCCGAACCATCACCAAATACCGCAAGATGCTGAACATACCCTCCAGCCGCGAGCGAAAGGCCTGGAACGGTTGAAACCTGGAACCTGTTTTTTCATGTGGAGAAGACCATGACCTGTGTCGCCTTGAGCCTTTGCCTTGCCCTGATCCCGGCCCAGCCACCTGCGGCCGGGCAGCCATGGACCGAACCGGAGTCGGTCCACCTGAAGGATGTGAAGCAGTTGACCAGGGATTTCGCCCGGGCAGGGGAATCGTATTTCTCGCCGGACGGCAAGACCCTGATCTTTCAGGCGGAGGAATTGGCCAAGGGGGAGGGGACCAATCCCTTTTACCAAATTTACACCTTGGATCTGGCGACTGGCGCCACCCGGCGGGTGAGCCCGGGGGTGGGCAAGACCACCTGCGCCTATTTCCACCCCACGGGGAAGAAGGTTATTTTCGCCTCCTCCCACCTCGACACGAAGGCCAAGGACAAATACGCGCCCGAATTAGCCGCCAGGGCCGAGGAGAAGGCCAAGGGGGTTCGCCGGCGATACCAATGGGATTTCGATGAGAACATGGATATTTTCGAGGCCAACCCCGATGGAACGGAGCTGAAGCGGCTGACTGATACCAAGGGTTACGACGCCGAGGGGAGCTATTCACCTGACGGCAAGCAAATCGTCTTCTGCAGCAACCGGAGCGGCCCTGAGAACCTGGAGCTTTACATCATGGACAGCGACGGAAAAAATACGCGCCAGCTCACCAAGGCGCCCGGTTGCTACAACGGTGGGCCGTTCTTCTCCCCGGATGGCAAGCGCGTGATTTTCCGGTCTGACCGTTCCAAGAAGGATCATCTGCAACTGTATGTGATCAACACCGACGGGACCGGGGAGCGCGTGCTCACCAATGACCTCGATTGGGTGTGCTGGGGGCCCTACTGGCACCCGGATAACAAGCATATCGTCTACGCCGGGGCCAATCACGCCGTGGCCGGTCGGCCAAATTATGACATCTACTGGATGGATGTGGAGAGCGGGAAGAAAACGAGGATCACCCACGCGCCGGGTGCCGATGTCCTGCCTGTTTTCAGCCCGGATGGCAAGAAAATGGTCTGGACCTCGAACCGCGACGGCCGGCAACCCAGCCAGGTGTGGATGGCTGATTTCGTGGCCCCCAAGGATTGACCCAAACCACCGATTCCAGGCCCAAGAAGCCCATGCCATGAGCGCCCGGATAGTTGCCATCGAGGATGTGCGGCGGGCCGAAGCCGCCATCCGGCCCCATCTGTCGCCGGCCCCGCTGATCCGCTCCCATGCCCTGGAAAAGGAACTGGGGCTGCCGTCTGGCCGACGGGTGTGGTTGAAGGACTATGGGTGGACGCCTTCGGGATCTTTCAAGTTGCTGGGTGGCCTGAATTGGATGGCTAACCACCTTGGGGATTTGGGAGACCGGCCGGTGGCGGCGCATTCCTCGGGGAATTTCGCCTCGGGGATCGCCTTCGCCGGCATGTGTTTCGGCAAGCGGGTGATCGTGGTGATGCCCGAGACGGCACCCCGGGTGAAATTCGAGAAGACCCGATCCTTCGGGGCTGAAATCCGAACCTATGACATCGCCCGGGATCATGTCACCGGCGAGCGGGACCGACTGACCCGTGAGATCGCCGAAAAAGAAAAGGCCCTGCAGGCCTCGCCATACGATGATCCGCATGTGATCGCAGGCAATGGCGTGGGTGGCATGGAAATCTGCTCGGAAATAGCCGGGCAGGGCAGGGGAATCTCGCATTTTGTCTGCCCGGTCAGTGGCGGGGGTTTGATGGCGGGGCATGCCTTGGCGGTCCATGATGCCTTTCCATTGGCGCGCATCACAGGTGTGGAACCGGCTGGTGCGGATGATTTCAGGCAATCGTTGGCCGCGGGCCGGCGCGTGCGGATGGAGAGGCCGTCGAGCATTTGCGACGGGTTGCTTTCCTACGATGTGGGGGAGCACAACTGGCCGATTTTGAGCCGGTTGGTGCGTGAGTCGCTTGCCATCACCGACGAGAAAACCCGCGCGGCCATGCGGTGGCTTTACCTGAACCACGGATTGCGGACCGAGCCATCCGGCGCGATCGCCGTCAGCGCCCTGCTGGAGCGGGGTGTTGATTTGTCCGGCGATGGGGATCTGGTGGCGGTGATCAGCGGGCGGAATGTGGATGAGCAGTCTTTCCGCCAATGGATCGAGTTGCCTGCAACCCCCTGAGTGTTTTTATGCCGGACCTATTTGCCCAAATCGTGGATGGGCAGCAGGTTTGCCATGGATTCCACCCTTGCGCGTGGAATCCGCGGTGTGCCGCCCACCTCGCCGGCCACGCAGGCAGCCAGTGCATTGGCGAAGCCGAGCATTTTTTCAGGGGGCGCCCCTTCCAGGAATTGGCTGATGAGGCCGGCTGTGAAGGCGTCTCCCGCACCCACGGGATCCCCTCCGGAAACCGGATGGCCCGCCACACGCCACGCGCCAGAGCCTGTCACCAGCATGGCTCCGTTGCCGGCATCGGTGACTGCCACCAAGTGGAGATGATGCTTTGTCAGAAGGGCGCGGGCCAGGCACAGGTTGTCGGGGCCGTCGACGGCGGAGTTTTTGGCGATTTGTCCCAGCTCCGCTGTGTTCACCTTCAGCCAGTTGGCGCGGGCTAGCAGGTCGGTGATCAGTTCGGGGCTATGGAAGGCTTGCCGCAGGTTCACATCGAAAACCCTGGCGGCCCGGGGGGCAGCTTCGAGGATTACGCGCACCGTCTGGCGCGTGACATGGTTCCGGCTGGCCAGAGTGCCGAAAACAATGGCCCGCGCGGTTGAAGCGGTGGCGAGGATGGTTTCATCCGGCTCGAGGAAGTCCCATGCCGAGGGGGCCAGGATGTTGTAGGCCGGTTCCCCATCCGGCATTTTTTCCACCAACACCTTGCCGGTGGGAAAACGGGAATCGACCTGGGCGCAGGTGAGGTCGATCCCCGCATCAGCGGCCAGATTGGCAAGTTGGCGACCGAGGTCATCGTCGCCCACCCGGCTGACAATGGCGGAAGGGTGGCCCATCGCATGCGACTGGAATGCCAGATTGTAAGGGGCCCCACCGGCACGCGGGCCCTCGGGGAGCATATCCCACAACCATTCCCCCAGGCCCAAAACCTCGACCATGTTTTGCACCATCGCTTGGCCAACAAAAAGCCTTTCCCCTGAACTGTACCGATTCCAGGCAGGTTATGCCGGGTCAGGCAGGCGCCGATTCCGCCAAGGCCCTGGCGCGGTCCAATCGATTGCGGAGGGTGGCCTCGAACCCCCGCAGTTCGGCGGGCGTGAATTCCAGGGGAACCACGGTGGCATGGTGGGTCATCGCCAGTTTGACCCGCACCGGTGATTCGGTGCGGCCTCGGGCTGTCCAAAGGGCGAGGGCGTAGAGAGCCATCTGGTTGTGGTAACGGGAAACGATACCTTCCACAGGTTCCTCATCGGTTTTCCAATCGATGATGGTCCCATCCTCGAGCAGGCGGTCCAACCGCCCCTTGATGAGCCAGTTTCCCAGGCGCAGCGAGAAATCGGTTTCCGCGGAACCCGGAGTCCGCAGCAATTCAAGGAATTCCTTTCCTTCGTCCCTGTCGAGGATAGACAGGATTTTTTCGGCGGTGGAGGCCACCTGACCCGCGAGGAGGTCGGCACCCCCGGAAGAATTGTCGGACTCGCCTGATTCCAGATCACGGGCCCGACATTCCCGCAACAGGGCGCTGGCCATATTGGTGAGGAAGCGTTTGCGGTCATGGCCGGCCGGCAGGGTTTCCCCCATTTCAAATCCCCGGTGCACCAGCGTGCCCACCACGGAGCCTGGGGTATCGCGACGGGCGCGCAGCACATTGCCGGACACCCAGTCCGCCGGGATGGGACGCACCCTTGGCTGCAGTCCCAGGTGGGCCAGTTCCAGAGCCTGGGCGTTGTCATCCTGGCCTGTGACAAATCCCTCGGCGCGTTTGACGCTTAGGCTGGCGGGACGCTCGATCCTGGGAAGGATCGGGTTGGGCCCGGCGTGGCAGACCGGTTTCTCCCCGGCGGCCTGTTGCGGCTCGGGAGGGAGGTCCGAATCACGGCACGAAGCGGGCCAGGAACCCTCGCAAAACCATTGGGGCCACAGCCGATAACTTTCCGGATTGGCGGCCGGACAAGAACCGGCGACAAACAGCCCCGCCTCGGAACGGGTGATGGCCACATGGAACAGCCGGACCGATTCCTGTGCCTGAAGGACTTGATCCGCATGGGATGCCAAGGCGAGCAGGGTTTGGCCCTCGATCTCATCGGTGAACTGGTTTTGGCCATCCACCAGGTGATCGGGATATTTGAACAGGGGTAGGCCGAGGAGCGGGCCGTGTCGGTCCGGATTGAAAGCCTGAAAATATTGGCGGTCGAGGATCACCATGTTGGAACCGAGGGGCATGCGATTGCCGCGCTCCCCGACCGAAGGGACCAGCAAACCGACCACCCTGGCTTCCAGACCCTTGCTGACATGCACGGTCATGATGCGTACCAGGTCTTCACCCGGGCCCAGCTCGGCATCCACCTTCTCGGCGATTTCTCCCTCCATCAATCCGGTGAGGGTTTCAGCCATTTCCCTCAGGCTGAGAGGAGAGCCGCTTTCCAGTTCCTCCATGCGCCCGAGGGCGTGGTCAATCCCCCGCGCCGACCGGTCGAAGGATTCGGGTGAAGCGCCCGGGCGCGCATTCCATGCGGCGATGGCCAACCAGGCCCCGGATTCCTGGAGCACATGGCGGACGAGCTGATGGTGGGGCATGCGGTCCACCAAGGCCCGCCAACCGGAAGCACCGACCAACCGGCGCGCCGTGTTTTGCAGGTGATCCCGACGATGCTGTGCCAACGAGTCCCAAGCGGTTTTAGCCTTCACGCCCGTGGGGATAAAGGGTGCTGGCGCCTCGGGGTCGGCCAGGGCGCGCAGGCCCGCCTCCAGATTGGGCCGAACGGTATCGCCGGAAACACACAGCACTCCAAGCAGTGTGATTTCTGAGGGTGTGAGGCGGGCAACCGGGCCCAGGAGCACTCCCAGGAGGGCGGGGTTGTCTGACGGGTCCGCCAGGAAGCGGATCAGGTTCACCAGGTCGGCCACTTCCTGCCGCCGCCAAACGGCATCCCGCACCAGGGCCCTGCAGGGAATACCCTCGGCTGCGAGGGCCTCCTGGAGCGGATCGAGCAGCGTCTTGAAACTGTGGGCCAAGACGAGCATATCTTTCCAGGCCACGCCATGCCGGGTGTGCATTGCCCGCAGGTGGGCGGCCAGCATGCGCAGGGAGTGGGCGTTGAATCGGTCGGCCTTGGTCTGGGATTCCCCGGTAGGTGATTCGACTTCCTCGTTTTCGGTGGAGGGGGTCTCGGGATTGGGTGGAAGCAGCAGTTTCACAATGGACTGGCTGTTGCGCCTCGCGATTTTTTCCGCGGTTTCAGGGTTTGAAAGGTCGGGTTCACCGGATTCCAGCGGGACATGGCCCAGGCCAAGGTGGGCCATTCCAAATGAGCTGGCGCGGTCAATCAGCTCGAGGGTGGCAGGGGCGGTGCGGTAATTCTGGTTGAGTTGCCCCAATCCGACCTTTTCCCACTCCGTGGATTCCCGGTGCTGGAAATCGGTGCAAAACGCGTCGTACCAAGTGGGACGGGGTGCGGGGCGTGCCTTCAGGTAATCAGCGCGAACCTGCTCCATCAGGCGGGGATTGCTGCCGCGCCAGTGGTAGATCGCCTGCTCGGGGTCTCCGACCAGCGTGAGTCGGCCCCAGGAGCCGGGATTCGCGGGGTCACCTCCGGAAAGCCTGCAAGCGATTTCCCATTGCTGCTGGGTGTTGTCCTGGAATTCGTCCACCATCAGGCGGGTGTATTCAATGCCTAGGGCCTTCATTATTGCCTTGTCGCTTTCCTGGAGCACCTTGAGCAGCATGCGGCCCAACAGGAAGAACGGGTAGCTGTTTTCACGCTGGCACAAGGCCGCGAAACGCCGGTCCACCGCTTGCAATAAGCAACCCCAGGCCTGCCGCCACTGGCGGACAGGTTCGGGATCCACCAGCGGCTGTGCGGGATCGAATTTTGGCGCGCCCTTCTGCAGCTCAACCAGCGGTGCCAGCCTGGATTGCATGTCGGCGATAGTCGGGGAGTAGGGATTGTCGGCGTTTCCCAAGCCTTGGATCCGGGGTTGGCCGTTTCCTGTGAAGAGGCATTTCCTCAGGTCTTGAAAACGGGACCGGGGCGTTCCGGCATCCAACCGGAAACTGGCTGCAAGATTGCGAATATCAGCGGCGGCTTCTGTTTTTCGGCCCGCCAGTTCCGCCGCACCAATATTCAGAAGGTTGGGGATTGTCTGTTCCATTTCGGCCCAGCGATTTTCCCATTCCGTCACCCGGGGAGAAACCAGCAGGCCAAACTCATGGGAATTCACACCGGAATAACGAGGATCCGCGTGCAGGGACGAGATGGCCTGGCAGGCTTTTTCACCATCACCACCCGCCGTCAAAAATCGGACACAGATGGTCTCGATGGAGCGGCGTTCGTGCTGGCG
>JAFMJU010000079.1 GCA_017853285.1 Gemmataceae bacterium | reverse complement strand
CCCCAGGCCAGGGGCAGGGTGAACAGGGCGAGGCGCAGGCAAGGAGCAGTATGGGTTTGAGGGGGCGCATGGTGTGGAGTACCAACCAGTTGAGGATTTGGAGACTGAATCGGCTTCAGGCAGGTTGGGCGGTCTTTTCGGAAGGCAGGTTTTCCGATGGCTGAGATTTACGATCCACCAATTCCAGACGATGCTGGTGCAGGATGGCCAGCAATTGTTCGTCCTCAATATCCCATAGGGTGCGTCCAGTTTGGTCTTCCCCCAGAAACCCGATATGGGCCAAAAGCTGGCCGACGCGGATTTCAGGGCCAAGGGTGGCGATTTCCGCCAGCAGCTCCAGGATTTCCCGTTTGGTTCCAGTGATCACTAGATAAACCCTCCGATCGAAGGATCGTTGGCATGATTCCGTTTCAGCTTACCAATTACCTCGACCTTTACCAAAGCGGCAGGGGCCAGTTTCGCGATGCGGGTTGCACGGGTAACCCCGTCATAAATGACCAAAACTCCATCAAGTCCCTCGTAGGTAATGATGGCGGGCATGGAGTCCATGCCGGCACCAAACCGGGCAATTTGGCGCGCCAATTTGACTGGATCGGCTCCCTGGCCCCTGGAGGAGGGAACGCGTAAATCCCTGGGGTCTACCCACCGTATGTCCAATGTCATGCGGGTTTTGATTAAAACAGGAAACGGTTGAATTCAGTCCTCACCGCTTCAACCGCTCAATCAACCAGGCCTGGCTGTTCTTGTATTTGTCATTGGGAGCAACGGGATATACCAGCAGGCCTTCCACGCCGGCTTCCTTGAGTTTCTCCATCAGGATCATGCCCAGCAGGGCGGAATGGGTGGGGTCCTCCTGGTTTTCGCCCTTCACGGCGGGCTTTTTTTGGCTGGGGTATTCCAGGTAGATGGGCGGGTCATCCTTGCTGACTTGCTCGAGTGGCGAGTACTGGCGAATCTTGGGCATCAATTCATCGCGCTTCTCCCAGAATTTCTGGAAGGCGCCGTCGCGCTCCTTGTCGGTGCGGATGGCGAAGGCGTGGCCGCCATAGCGGTAGTTGGGCATCCACTCGCGCAACACCTTCGGGTCGAGTGTGGTCTGCGCGCCTGTAACGGCCGCGGTGTACAACCGCGTTGATTGGCGGGCGACCGGGTCCTCCGACTTGGGATCGGCCAGATCATCGTGCAGGGCCAGGTACAGCGACGAACAACCACCGGCCGAGCCGCCGGTGGCGCCGATGCGGGCGGGGTTGATGTTCCATTCTTTCGCCTTGCTGCGCAAAAACTGCACGGCGCGGGCGGCGTCTTCCAAAGGCCACTTCACGGGCGGGTCGATCCCCTTCTCGGTGGCTTCGGGCACCATGCGGTAGTTGATGGCGGCGCAGGCGATGCCGGCCTTCAGGTACGGGGCCACCTGCCGGGCGTAGTTGTCCTTGCTGCCGTTCACCCAGCCGCCACCATGGATCATCACCACCAAGGGGGTGGGTTTGTCAGAGGCGGGTTTCCAGAAATCAAGCACCTGACGGGGATGGGCGCCGTAGGCCACATTGGGCTCGGTGGGCGTGACCGGCGGTGGGCCCTTGGGTGCGGTCTTGCCGTCCTTGCCCTTGGCCGCACCTTTGGCCTGTTGTTTTTGGGCCTTTTCGCCGGGTGATTTGGGGGCGGGTTCCTGGGCTTGCAGGGCGACCAAGCCACCCAGGGCCAGTATCAGGGCAAAGGCTCGCAACATGGGGATACTCCCGGGGAAGAGGAAAGAGTGTTCTCGGGTTTGAGGCTACACGATCCCCGGGCGAAACGCAGCAAAAAAGACGGCCCGAGGCGACTGTTTCAGCGGGGTTGGTACATGCGGCTCTCGCCGCGCAGCGTTGCCAGTTTGGTCTCCAACCGGGATTTCACCTGGGCCATGAGGGGGTCTTCCGTCGCGCGCCGATCCCGCTCGGGGGTGACTTCAATCGCCTCGTCCACATCAACCACCACGCGCATGGGCCCGTGGGCCCGGGCCACCTCGGTGAGGTCCTCCTCGAATTTTTCCACGGTCTCCAGCATGCGGTCCACCGAGGGGTAGGCGGTGATGTAGTCGCCGGGGTAGCAATCGATCTGTTGGGCGAGGTAGGTGTCCTCCAGTTGGCGCCAGCGGCGGGCGCGTTCGGCCTCGTCCAGTTCGTTGCGGCTCATGTCGGGAAAGATCCGCATGCGCAGGTTCTTGATACGGTTGGTGGTGCCCTGTCCCTCCTGGGGGCCGCCCAGCCATTCCTTCTCCAGTGGGCCCAGCAGGTGATTGACCAGGTTGGTCTGCCGTTGCCGCAGCGATCCGCCATCCATGGCCCGCAGCCCGTACTCCAGTTCCTTGAGCGACAAGATCGCGTTTCCCACCTGGATGATCCGTTCCACCAGGGGCAGGTCCTGCCGCGGCCGCCAGGTGAGGCGCTTCTCGATGGTGGTGAGCACCGGGTCGCAGGCTTTATCCAGGTCGCCCTCGAACAGGTAGCGGATCGCCACGGGGTGGATCACCACCTGACCGAGGTTGTCCTTGGCCCGGCGCCGGGCCGCCGTGCGCGCGATGAAGGCCGGGCCATCCATGAAGCCCATCAAGTGGTCGTTGGTGCGGGTGGAGATTCCCTCGGGAAATATGAGCAGGGGTCGCTCCGCCTTGTGGAGGATGTTCACCGCCTCGTCCACGGCCTGCCGGTCCAGACCCTCGCGGTAGACGCTGAAGGCGCCCATCACCCGCAGCGACAGGGTGCGCCACCAACCCATGTTGAACAGGTGCCAACTGGCCATGGCGTACATGGGGCAGGGGGCCTCATTGGCCAGGTGGCCGATGGCGACCGCGTCGCCGGTGCGGCAATGGTTGGCCGCCAGCAGGATGGCGTGTCCGGCCCGGAGGGATTGGCGCAGCAGGTCCACATTCCGGCACTCGTGCGCCACCACGCCGCACTCGTTGCGCAGGTACGACTTGAAGGCGCCCAGCTTCAGCAGCCAGTACTGGGGCCACCGCGCCCGGATGGGCGGGACGAACTTGTACGGTTTTTCGATCAGGATGCTGCGCATCGGAACCTCGGCATGCGGAGCTTGGGTTTTCTCCCCGCGTTCAGGCCAGCACCTCCCGCACCACCCGTCCGTGGACATCGGTCAGGCGGAAGTCGCGGCCAGCGTGGCGGAAGGTGAGCCTTTCGTGGTTGATGCCCAACTGGTGCAGCAGCGTGGCGTGCAGGTCGTGCATGTGCACCTTGTTCTCCACGGCCTGCGAGCCGAACTCGTCGGTGGCGCCGAAGCTGAACCCGGGCCTGAATCCACCGCCGGCCAGCAAAACAGTGAAGCCGCCCGGGTTGTGGTCGCGGCCGGTGCCGTTCTGCTGGGCGTAGGGAGTGCGGCCGAACTCGCTGCCAAACCAGACGATGGTGTCATCGAGCAGACCGCGGCGCTTGAGGTCGATCAGCAGGCCCGCCACCGGTTGATCCACCGCCCGGGCGTGCTTGGCGTGCTCGGGCATGTTGCTGTGCTGGTCCCAGGCTGGATTGGCGCTGCCGTCGCCGTAGGTCACCTGCACGAAGCGCACACCCGCCTCCACCAGCCTGCGGGCCAGAAGGCACTGGCGCCCGAAGGTCTCGGTGGTTTTCTTGTCGATGCCATACAGGCGTTCGGTCTCGGGCGTTTCGCCATTGAGGTCGAGGAGGCCGGGGGCCGTGAGCTGCATGCGCGCCGCCAGCTCGTAGGATTTGCCCACCGCGTCGATGACCTGGTCGGTGGGGTGCAATTCCCTCTGCCCGGCGAGCAGGCCCTCCAGCAGGTTCAGCGTTTGGGGGGAGGCGGCGCCAGGTTTCAGGTCGCGCACCGGGTCTTTGGGAAGCGGCGCGCCCGCCCGGCCCAGGGCGGTGCCCTGCATGGCAGCCGGCAGGAAACCGCTGCCGTAGTTGCGGGCCCCGCCGTTGCCGGGAGAGGGGGCGATGGTCACAAAGCCTGGCAGATTGTCGCTCTCGCTGCCCAGCCCATACTGCACCCAGGCACCCATGCTGGGGCGTATCTGCGTGGTGGTGCCGGTGTGCAAGAACAAGGTTGCGGGACCGTGCGCCACCCCCTCGGTGTGCATGGAGTGGATGAAGCACAGGTCATCCACGCGCCGGTTGAGGTGGGGGAACAGTTCCGAGCCCCAGTGGCCGCATTGGCCGTGGCGGTTGAACTTCCACAGCGCCTTCATCACGCGGTGGTTGCCGCCGCGGGCCCCTGTGTTGGCCAGCACCCGGGCATCGTCGAAGGACAGCATTTTGCCGTCATCAGTGGCTAGGCGGGGTTTGTGGTCGAAGCTGTCCACCTGGCTGACGCCGCCCTGCATGAACACGAAGATGATGCGCTTGGCGCGGGCTGCATGGTGGGGTGCCACGGTTCCAGCGCGGGAACCGACCGTCAGGCCCGCGAAAGCCAGCGAACCGAATCCGCAACCCGCCGCGCGCAATGCCGCTCGCCTGGATGGGGTCACCGGTGGCAAAGGGTGCGTTTGCATGGTGGTCAATCCAGGGCGCGGAAATCGGGTGATGCGAACAGCGCGTGGGCCAGCGTGGCCCAGGCAGCCTCGGGCTCCAGGTTGGCGGGCCAGCGGGCGATGGCCTGGCTGGTTTCAGCTGCGGAGGGTGGCCGGCCCAAAATGATCCGCCAGAGGCGATCCCGCCGAGCGGCGTCATCGACCAGCGCGGGGTCGGCCAGCACCCGCCGGGCGGTTCGTCGAGCCTGGTCGGCCACCAGCGGATTGTTCAGCAAAAACAGGGCTTGCGGCGCCACGGTGCTGGTATCACGGGCGCCCACAACCCGACTAGGGTCGGCCCGGTCGAACACTTCCAGGCAGGGGTCGGCCACATTGCGCAGCACCGGCAAATAAAGGCTGCGCACCCGGGCATCGGTGGTGAAGCCGTAATCGGATTCGTTTTTTCCAAATCCCGGGCCGCCAAAGCCGCCCGCATTGAGGTTGTCGCCGGCCACCAGCAAGGCGTCGCGTATGCACTCGGCGTCCAGCCGGCGGCGGTTGGCGTGCGACAGCAGGCGGTTATCCGGGTCGGCCGGGTGCGCCACCCCGGAGGACTGGCCATAGGTTTTGGACAGCACGATCGACCGCACCAGTGCCTTGAGGCTCCAGCCCTCGGCCTTGAAGCGGGTGGCGAGGTGGTCGAGTAGTTCCGGATGACTGGGTTTGTCGCCGGTGGCGCCGAAGTTGTCCACGCTGCGCACCAGTCCCGCGCCAAACAGCCAGTGCCACGCCCGGTTGGCCATCACCCGGGCGGTGAGCGGGTGATCGGGGTGGGTGATCCACTCGGCCAGTTGCACGCGGCCACTCTGGTCGGCGGGCATGGCGGGGGCGGTCAGGGAGATCACCCGCAGCGCGCCACGGGGCACCACGGGTCCCAATGTGCTGACCTGCCCCCGGATATGGACGCGGGCATCGGTGATCTTTTCCCGCTCGCGCACACCCATGGAGCGCGGGCGCTCCGGCCCCCGGGCCTTCAGGTTGGCCAGCTCGCTTCGCAATGCGGCCACCTGGTCATCGCCTGGGGCGGAAGCGGTGGGCTTCTTGTCGGTGGGCACGAACACCACCGCGTCGGCTGTGACATGGCCGGTGGTGCCTTCGTTGGAAACGATCACATAGCCGACATTCTTCTCGAACTGGAATTCGCCCAGCGAGACATAGCGCCCCTCGACCGGCGGCGCGGGTTTCATGGAGACCTTCTTCTCGACCTCGCCCTCGGCACAGAAGATGGAAACAGGCACCGAATCGGAACGGCTGTCACCGTGCGAGTAGGCCAGCCAGACCGCGTATTTGCCGGCGGGAAGTTCCGGGGGCTGGAAGGTGATGGTCTTGGCGCCCTTGCCCTCGTTCTTGTCGTGCGAATAGCCCTTGCCCAGATAGGTACCGCTGTGGGTGGAATGCAACCAATCACCCACCTTGCGGGCCTGGTCATCATCCACCACGATACCTGGCGCGTCGGTGAGGGCCAGTACCCCCTTGGCGGCACCCTTCTTCCCCTGGGCGGCCTTGATACGCTTTTCCAGTTCGTTCACACGCTTTTCCCGGTCGGCCAACGCGGTCTCGGTTTGGGAATCCACCGGCAAGGGCAGGTCGATCCATTTGGAGACATTGGCATGCTCCATGGCCTGCACATTGGCGAAGATGCCGGCCAAGGCGTAGTAGTCGCGCGTGGGGATGGGGTCGAACTTGTGATCGTGGCAGCGGGCGCAGCCCAGCGTCTGGCCCAGGATACCCGTGCCGATGGTGTCGAGCATGTCATCCACCACATCCATGTCGAGTTGTTTCTTGACCTGCTCCTCGAAGTTGGTGTTGCCCAGCACGAGGTAGGTGGTGGCGATCTGGTTACGGGCTTTTTCCTCGGGGGTGGAGGCCGGCATCAGGTCTCCGGCGATCTGCAGGCGGAGGAACCGGTCATAGGGCATGTCGGCCGCGAATGCGTCGATGACGAAATCGCGGTAGCGCCAGGCGTTGGGGAAAATAAAGCCGCGCAGCGTGACGCTCTCGCCGAAACGGGCCACATCCAGCCAGTGACGGGCCCAGCGCTCGGCGAAGGCGCGTGTGGCCAGCATGGAGTCCACCGCCTTCTCCAGCGCCTGGGGATCCTTTGACCGGGCGAAGGCCTCCGCGGCGGCGGGGTCGGGGGGCAGACCAGTCAGGTCGAAGCTGAGCCGGCGGAAGACCGTGAGGCGGTCGGCCGGCGCTGCGGGCCGCATCCCCTCGGCCTCGAGTCGGGCGAGGACGAAACGGTCGATGTCGCCGGCGGGCCAGGCCGTGTCGCGCACCGCCGGGGGGGAAGGATTGGCCACGGTTGTGTAGGACCAGAATTTTCGACCTTCCTCCAGACTGGGGCTGTTGGATTTGGGTGTGGCTGCCTTGGCGACGCGTGGATCATGGGCGCCCCGGCGCACCCATTCGGTCAGGTCGGCAATCGCCGAGTCGGGCAGTTTGCCGGCCGGTGGCATTTTCAGGTCGCCCGTGTGGCTGAGCGATTGGACCAACAGGCTTTCGGCGGCTTTGCCAGGCAGAATGGCCGGGCCGGTGTCCCCACCCTGCTTCCACCCTTCGGCCGAATCGAGCAGCAGGCCGCCGCGCAGTTTTCCGCTGGCCCGTGCCTGCTCGGAATGGCATTTCAGGCAATGTTGATCAAGGAGGGGGCGGATCTTCTTCTCGAAAAACGCCCGATCCGCCGCACTCCCTTCGGAGGCGGCCGAATGCGTTGCCAAACCGACCGACAGGACCAGGCCTAACAAGATGGAACGCATGGTGTAAACCGTTCCGGGGCAGAGTCTGAAACAGCTCTCATTTTAATCTATCGGCTGCCCGGACCCAACCGTGGGCTGGTTCAGGCGGAAATTCCTGAAAAATAAGCTTTCAAAGGGTCCCACAACGCCGGTTGTGACCGGAAACCCACATACCCGTCGGGCCGGACCAGGTAGAGGCATTCCTGCCTGGCCCCGTAGGCGTGGTGGGCCTCCAGGCCTGAATCGATCCACAGGTTGGGGTGTTGATGCAGGTTGGGGCAGATCAGGTGGGTGGCAATCTGGTCCCCGAATCGGGAATCAACCTGACCGACCAGCGCCTTGAGGTGATCGACCCGGTCGATGCGAGGATGAACGCCTGAAAACACAAAGAGGTGCCAGCGCAGGTCGTTGGCACAGGCCTGGTGCATGCGGGTTCCCAACTCTCCGGGGTGCCGCAACAAGCCGTGCGCCTCGGGCGCCCTTTCACCCGGCTTGGGACCTTTGGAGAAATCCCAACAATCGGTCATCCAGGGGGCGGGTTCCTCGTGCGCCACCTCGCCGATCCATTCCTTGAGCGAGGGAAGGTGTTCGCCGAAACCTGAGCAGCCCCGGTAGTTCACATCCAACTCGCTGACCCGGCGGGCCATGATACCTCCGGCCCCCAGCATGCCCGCCAGTTTCATGGCGGTGTTGCGCAGGCTGGTGGCCCACGAGCCCTGCCAGTTCACCACCCGGGTGGCCGGGCCCACCATGGAGAGCAGGCGAGCCGCGTTGAGGTGGCGCTCCTCGTGATAGGTTTCCAGCAGCTTGTCCCCCGCCTCGCCCTTGGCGGCTTGGGCCAGTTTCCACCCCAGATTGAAGGCGTCCTGGATACCGGTGTTCATTCCCTGGCCACCCACGGGGCTATGCACATGCGCCGCGTCGCCTGCAAGGAAAACCCGTCCCACCCGCATGCGGGGCGCCATGCGCGTGTTCACGCCGAACGGGCTGATCCAGACAGCGTCATGCAGGCGGAGCGGGATGCCGAACCGGTCCACGCAAAGTGACTGGATCTTTTCCAGCGTCCAATCCGCAACCGGCAGCGGGATATTGTCCGGCGCGTTGAGAATCACCCGCCAGCGGTCCCGGTCCATCGGGGCGATGAAGCCCAGTCCGCTGGGGCACAGGCAGCCCAGGGCCTTGTCGCCAGGGAAGTCCCAATCGATCCGCACATCGGCCGTGATCCACTGCGTGTCGAGCGTTTCCCCCTCGAAGGGCAAACCCAGCAGATGCCTGACGGTGCTGTGGCCCCCATCGCAACCGGCGACATGCTGGAAAGTTTCCACGCTTTGGGCGCCGTCGGCCCCTGCCAGAGTGACTTCCACCCCGGTTTCGTTCTGCCGCAGACCGGTCAGGCTGACCGAACGCTCCACACTGCCCCCAAGATTGAGCAGTTCCGTGGTCAGCAGCCGTTCGGTGGAGGTCTGGTTCAGACCCAGGAAAAAAGGGTATTCGGTGGGCAGGCCGGCCAGGCTCACATCGAGCAGGATATTGTCCCAGCCGGAACGGACCTGCACCGAGTACACCCGCTCGCCCTCGGCAAGAAACGGGGCCACCAGTCCCAGGCGCTCGAACACCTCCATGGTGCGCGCGTGGATGATCGCCGCGCGTGACTGATTGGTGGGTTGGGCCTCCTTGTCGATGAGCCGACATGCGATCCCCAGTTTTTTAAGGGTGACCGCCAGCGTGAGGCCGACCGGGCCTGCGCCGACAATGAGGATGGACATGGTGCACCCGTGGGGAGGAGCGATTATCTATTGCTTCCATGGTACATCCGTTTCTCCGTGTGGTTTTCCTTTGACCCCGGGCTTGGAATGGCCGATACTGGACAAATCGCCCCACGCTATTTCCCGCGCCGGTTTTTCCGATGCTTCGCCTCTTCCGCCATGACCAGCGCGACAACCTGCCCACCCGCCGGTCGGTTTTGGCTGCGGGCACCGGTTTGCTGGGACTGAACCTGCCCAGCCTGCTGGCTTCCGCCCCCGATCAAAAACCCCGCGCCAAAAATGTGATCTTCCTGTTTCTGTTTGGCGGTCCCAGCCAACTCGAAACCTTCGACATGAAGCCCGACGCGCCCGACCGGATCCGCGGGCCGTACAAGCCGATTGCCTCCCGCACCCCCGGCCTGCGGATCTGCGAGCATCTGCCGCGCCTGGCGGCCATCTCCGATCGGTACACCATCCTGCGCACGCTGGGCCACGGTTGGAACGATCATTCCGGTGGCGCCCACTACCTGCAGACCGGCAAGCGCTGGCATGTGCCCATCGGCACCGGGTTCAACCCCACGCAGCACGATTGGCCCGCCATCGGATCTGTTTTGGAAATGACCGAATCGCGGGCAGCCGCCGGCCGACCGAATGACCTGGGCCGCTACTTCGTGCTGCCCAACAGCCTGGGCCGGCTGCAGGAGGCGGGCCAGTACCGCCGGCCGGGCGAGCACGCCGGCTGGCTGGGCCGCGCCCACAATCCGCTGACCACCGCCGTGGACAAACGGGATGTCAACGACAACCCCTACTGGCGCGACTGCGTGGACGGCGAGCTGACTTTCCAGATCGACGGGTTGCAATCGCCCGAGGGGGGGGCACCCGAACGCGTGCGCGGCCGCACCGGCCTGTTGGAAAAGTTCGACGCGGCCCGCAAGGCGGCCGATGAGCGTCTGGCGCGCGAGGTGGATTCGTTTCAGAACAAGGCGCTGGCGCTTCTCACCAGCGGCCGGGCGCGCGACGCGCTGAACATCCGCGCCGAGGACGGCCGGCTGCGCGACCGCTACGGGCGCCACCTGTTCGGCCAGTCGTGCCTGATGGCGCGCCGGCTGGTGGAGGCCGGGGCCCGGTATGTGACCGTGCATTACGACTGTGTGGATGGCTACTCGTGGGACTCGCACCGCAACACCGCCGATGTGCACAAACACCTGCTACCCACCTTTGACCAAGGCGCCTCGGCGTTGATCACCGACCTCGAGGCCCGTGGTCTTTTGGATGACACCCTGGTGGTGGCCTTGGGCGAGATGGGCCGCACACCCAAGGCCAACGGCGAATGGGGCCGCGACCACTGGAGTTTCCTGTTCCCCGGTCTTTTCGCCGGCGGCGGCGTCGCCCGAGGCGGCCTCTTGGGCAGCTCGAACAAAGACGCCTCGCATGCGGTGGACCTGCCCTGCAGCCCAGAAGACCTGGCCGCAACGCTCTACCACGCGCTGGGCATGGATCCGGAATTGCGGCTCACCGATCACCAGGGCCGCGAGGTTTCCGCCATCGACAACGGGCGTGTGATCCGGGAACTGTTCGCCTAGCCCAGCCACTCGAGGCGTGCCATCCGGCCCCCGCCCTCGGCGTGCGCCAGCGAGACCTGAAGGCGGCGTTCGGGTAAAAATTGCCCCAGGCGGTCGGGCCATTCGATGCAGACCACACCGCCCGCCGCCAGCGCCTCGTCCCCGCCCAGGTCCACCCATTCCCAAGGGCTTTTCAGTCGGTATCCATCGGCATGGAACAGCGGCAGCCGGCCGTGGTGTTCCATCAGCAGCGTGAAGGTGGGGCTGGTCACCTGGCCGGGGTCGGGCACATCCAGCCCCTTGGCCAACCCCTGGACGAGCGAGGTTTTCCCAGCGCCCAATTCGCCCACCAAGGCCACCACCAGCCCGGGCTTGGCAATGCGGCCGAGGGCCTCTCCCAAGGCCCGGGTGGCGGGGAGATCGGGGAGGTGA
>JAFMJU010000078.1 GCA_017853285.1 Gemmataceae bacterium | reverse complement strand
CCAGGTTGTTCAGCTGCACCGAAGCGATGGCCCCGGCGGGGAGCATCTCAGCGGGGTCACCCGCGCGGCAAGCCAGGGTGATCAGGTAAACAGTGCAAAGGGAGACAAACAGCCGGCGCATGGCGACCAATCCGCTTGGAAGGTAAAAAACCGTACCTTCTCAAGATACCCGACTTGGCTTGCCCGGGTTGCAGGGAATCCTGCGGAAAGGGCTTTACTAAAAGGGGGATTAAAGGTTTTTATGCGGTGCTATTCATGGATTAAACATTTTTATGGCACCTAGGTCTAATCGGTTGAGAACCATGGAGCCACCGGGCCTCAGATGAAAACCTGTGAGATTGCAAGTTTTCGATTTACATGAAGTGTCTGTTAGGCTGTGTTTTTTTTGATGCGATAGATCAATCTACCTCTGCCGCAACCGGTCCAACAAAACCGCCAGCAAAATCACGCAGCCCAGGACGATTTTCTGGGCGAAGGGATCGATGCCCAGCAGGTTCATGCCGTTGTTGATGACGGCGATCAGCAGGGCGCCGATGAGGGTGCCCAGCAGGCTGCCCTGACCGCCGGACAGCGAGGTGCCGCCCACCACCACGGCGGCGATCACCATCAGCTCGTAGCCGTCGCCGTAGGTGGGTGAGGCGCTTTTCAGTTGCGAGGCCAGCACCACGCCGCCCAGGCCGGCCATGCAGCCGGAGGCCAGATAGGCCAGCACCTGCACCCGGCGGACCGGGATGCCGGCGAAGCCCGCAGCCTTGGCGTTGCCGCCCAGCGCCAGCAGGTGGCGGCCGAAGACGGTACCGCGCAGCATCCATTCAGCCAGGCCGTACAGCACCAGCATCAGGATCACCGCGTTGGGGATGCCCCAGTCGGCCCCGCGGCCCAGCCAGACAAACCGGTCGGGCAGGTGGGCCAGCGATTCACCGCCGGTGAGTTGCTGCGCGGTGCCCCGCGCGATCAGCATCACCCCTAGCGTGACCAGGAAGGGCGGGGCCCCCGCCCAGGCCACCAGGCTGCCGGTGCCCGCGCCGATGAGGGCGCAGACACCGATGCCGATCAGCGAGCCGAGTAGCATCTGGCCGGTGCCGGCATTCTCGCCACCGCCATGCCACTGGATCCACGCCGCCGTGAGGATGGCTGACAGTCCCACGAGCGAGCCCACCGACAGGTCGATGCCACCGGAAATCACCACCAGCGTCATGCCCACCGCCACGATGGCGATCACGGCAATTTGGCCCATGATGTTCAGCAGGTTCTGCCGGCCCAGAAAGCGCGGCCAGGAGGAGCCGGCAGGCCGCAGGATTTCCGGCTGGCCCAGCGCTGGGAACAGCATGGCCGCCTCGCGCACCACCAACTGGTCGGCCATGCCGGGGGAACAGGCGATGGCATCGAGCCTGCCGTGCTCGGTAGCCCACCGACCGAGGGCCTTGCGCACATCGGATGGATCGCCGATGACCTGCCCGCTTTGTAGGGCTGGTGCACGCCCAATGGCCCGCGAGAACCCGTCGGCCAACTGGGTGGACTGTTCACCGGCCTCACTGACCAGCAGCACCCGGGCCTGATCGCCGAAACGGGAGATGGTTTCCTGTGCCAGCCATTCGCCGGCGGCAGCTCCGGTGGGTTCCACTCGATCGATCGTCGCCAGGGACAGACCAAGGCAGACCAGCAGCAGCACCAGCCCCATGCCGGCGTTGCCCATCGATTTCCAGCATTTGGCCAGTGCGTCGCGCATGGGAAATGGGTGTGGCCGATGGATCAGCGGGCCTCGGGATCATCCTTGGCATCGGCCTGGCGGTAGAGCTTGGTGGGGATGAGGATCTCCGGCTTCACTTCCTCGCCCCGGGAATGGCGCAAGATGGCTTGGGCCACCTCCTGCCCCAGCCGGTCGGGGAACTGGATCGGATCGGCGTAAATTTTACCCTCGCGGATCGCCTTTTTCCCCTCGGGCTGTCCGTCGAAGCCCACAAGGATCACGCCGTCGGCCTTGCCGGCCTTTTCCAGCGCGGCGCGACAGCCGAGTGCCGAGGGATCGTTGATGGCGAAAATGCCGCGCAGGCCCGGGTGGGCCTGCAGCGCGTCCTCGGTGGCCTTGAAGCTGACATCCTTGGCGGCGCCGCCTTCCAGCTCGGTGACGAGATCGATTTTGGCGGCGGGGTTAGCCTGGTTGTGGGCCTCGATCACCTCGCGGAATCCCTGCACGCGCAGACGGCAGCTTTCCGCCTGCTTGAAGTGGAGGATGGCCACCTTGCCGCCGGCCTTGCCCAGCGCCTCGATCATGCCCTTGGCGGCCTCGCGGCCGCCGCCGAGGTTATCGGTGGCGACCTGGCTGACGATCTTCACGCCGTCCTCCCGGCAGGGGATGTCCACGGTGAAGACGGGCACAGCCTTCTTGTTGGCCTCCTGAATGGCGGGCACCACGGCCTTGGCCTCGCACGGGCTGAGGATGATGGCGCGGGCGCCCTGCTGCAGGAAGTCCTGCACCTGGTTGGACTGCCGGGCGGGGTCCTTGTCGGCGCTGACCACCACCACTTTGTAGCCGGCCTTGCCCAGTTCGCTGGTGACGGTGTCGCCGATGACGCGGAAGAACGGGTTGTCCAGAGTGAGCAGGCTCACCCCCACCAGGGGGAGGGGGCTTTTGGCCGCGTCCGCCTTGCCGGACCCCGGGCCCTTGGCGGCCTTGTTCCCCTCGCCGCAGCCCGCCAGCACCAGGGCGGCCCAGGCCAGGCAGATGCCGGCGGAGCGACGGGTCCATGATGAACGGGAGAGGGTGGTGCGCATGGTCGTTTCCGCAATCGGGGTTGGGAAGATGCGTGCTGGTTCGTCCCCACATCGTGCCACACCCGTTCCATTTGGGCCAGTATTTGGCGCTGGCGGTAGGTTCATCAGCAAGCGCCCTTGTTTTCCAAGGCTTTCCGGTCTTTTCAATCTTCCCAGCTTGGTATCCAAACACCCGGGCCTCTGGGCTAAACTGAAATGGGGTGACCGAGGGCCCTGAAACCCGTTTTGGCGGGCCGGCAGTCGGGACGGATGGCCCGGGCGGGAGGAGTGCGCATGCGCCGGTTTGGCACAGCCTTGATGCTGGGTATGGCCTTGGTGGCCACCGGTTGGTCGGTACCCTGGCTCTGGCAGGAAGAAGGTGGGAAAAAGCCGCCGCAGCCGGCACAGATCAGCCAATGGATTCAGCAACTGGGCGACACCGATTTTGAGGTGCGCGAGAAGGCGGCCGACAGCCTCTGGCGGTCTGGCCTGGCCGCCGAGGAAGCCCTGAAAAAGGCGCTGACCAGCGAGGATGTGGAGATCCGCCGGCGGGCGGAGGAGATCCTGGGCCGGTTCCGGCTGGGGATCTATCCCGATTCGCCCAAACAGGTGATCGACCTGGCTGCCGAGTACAGCGCCGCCGATGCCTCGGTGCGCGGGCCCATCATGCGGAAATTCCTCGACCTGGGCAACCAGGGGCTGCGTGCGCTGCATCGGTTGCTGGCGCAGGAGGATCCGGCGGTTCGCCGGGAGATGGTGGACCAGTTCGCCGGCATCCTGCCGGGGTCGCTGATGGGCCTGTACCGGGTCAAGGATCTGGATGAGAAGGCGCTGGAGGACCTGGTGCTGCTGGTGGGCCAGCATGGCCAACGCGGCCAGGCGGTGCTGGCCGGCTGGGCCATGGCCACCGGCCGGGACAAGGACTGGCTGGGAAAGATCACCAAACAACAGGCCCCTTTCCAGGGCTGGGAGAAAAAAAGGCTACTGGAGGCCACGGCTTGGCTGGCGCGTGCGTCGGGCAACGGACCCGCCGCGGTGGCGGCGGCGCGGGAGCTGGTGAAGGTGGCTCCCCCCGAGGTCAACCGGTTCGGCCAGCAGCAGGGCGAGACCACCAACAGCAAGGCCCTGCTGATGTCGCTGCTGATGGAGCAGTCCAACTGGGCAGAACTGAACACCATCAGCCCCGGCGATGAGAACGACCCGGGGGAAAAGCTGGGCATGAAGGCCACCTTCGCGCGCCTGGCCGGTGACAAGGCGGGTTTTGACGACGCGGTGAAGCAGCTTCTGGAGCTGGCTGGCCGCGATAGCGAGGGGGAGCGGGTGCCGTATCCCTCGCGCGTGTTGTTCCTCAATGGCATGTCGGCCGAAGCGATCAACATCCTCGGCCGTTCCGACGCCCGGCCCGCGGCGTTCGAGATTCTGGCAGCCCAGATGCGCCTGAAGGAGGCGTTCGACCTGGCGGCCGATTCCCGCAAGGACAACCGCCACGACCAGCCCCTGTTGGACCTGCTGGAAGCCAAGACGCTCTACCTGCTGGGCGAGAAGAAGAAGGGCGCCGCGCTGTTCGACCAGTATGCGGCGCAACTGCAGGCCGGTGCCGAGCCGGTCTGGTATGAGGCGCTCATCGAGCAGCAGGTGCTGGCCGGCCGCACCGACGAGGCCTGCCTGCATGCCGCCAACATCTTCCGCCTGGGCAGCATCGATGGCTGGCGAACCCGCCTGTTCATGCGCCTGTTCGGCGAGAACCAGGGCGACGCGGAAATCTGGTGGCAGCACCTGCGCAATCTGGAGCCCGAGGTGCCCTACGAGCACCACCTGAAGACGATGATCGGCTTGCTGAACGGTCGGCTCGCCAGGGAAAAGCTGGAAGGCGAGCTGAAGGGCGTGGAGAAGGCGCTGAAGAAACAGCCCGGCCATGACGGGCTGCGGCTGGTGGCCGCCGAAGCCGCGCGCAAGGCTGGCCTGGATGAATGGGAGGCACGCTTGCTGGAGGGTGGCCAGCGGGGCCTGGTGGCCATCATGCAGGGAGACTTGAGCGCCGCCAAAGGCGACTGGGCCAAGGCATTGGAGAGTTACAAGATCGCCTGCCAGCGCGAGCCTGAGAACGCCCTGGCATGGATCCTGCAGGCCAAGGCGCTGACCATGACGGCCCGCGGCGCGCCCGGGTCCCCAAAGTCCATGGAGATGGAGGCGGAAGCGAAGCGCTTGCTGGAGCTGAGCGCGCGGTTGCCGCTGGGGGATGAGGCGGTGCGGTCCACGCTGGTGACCAATCTGGCCAAGCGGGGCCTGCAGGACGAGGCGATGCGCCACGGCAAGGTGCTGATGGCTGTGAGCACGCCGGGCACTTACCAGTCCGGCAACGCCTACCGTCAACTGGCGCAGGATGCGGAAAGGCGGGAGGTGTTCGCCGAGGCCGCCCGCTACCAGGAGCTGAGCCTGCTGCGCTGCCTGTCGCGCCAGGTGAGTTTTGTCTACCCGTCGGCCTATGTGGCCGTGCCGGCCCAGGTGCACCGGCTGAAGGCCCGTGGCCTGCTGGCCAAGGGTGACCTCGACGGGGCCAAGGCCGAGATGGCGCTGTGCCAGAAATTGATGCCCCGCGATGTGGAGCTGCCCATCCTGCTGCTCGACGAGCTGACCCGGCGGGGAAAAAAGGCCGAGGCCGATGCCCTGTACCAGGAGAGCCTGACGGCGCATGAGAACCTGCTCAAATCGCATCCCGACTGCGCGTGGGCGCGCAACTCCGCGGCGTGGCTGATGGCCTGCTGCAAGCGCGACTTGCCTCGCGCGGTGGAGCATGCCACCCGGGCGACCACCCTCAGCCCGCAGAGCGCGGGCTATTGGGACACGCTGGCGGAGGCCCGGTTCCAGAACGGCGACACCCCGGGGGCCATCGATGCGCAGAAGCGGGCGCTGGCCCTGGAGCCCAGGCGGGTGTACTACCGCCGGCAACTCGACCGGTTTCAGGCGGGCGACAGGAACGCCCCCCGACCGCCCGAAACTATAGATGAATGAAACGGGTGTGAACCGGCGGGACGGTCAGCGAGGAGTGTGACGGATGCCAGCAGGCATGGTGGAGACAGCGGGCAAGGCGGGGCACGCCGGGCTGGGAGAGATCGCCCGCAAGGTGGAGCGGGGGGACCGGCTCAGTCGCGAGGATGGCCTGCTGCTGGAGCGCCACGGTGACATCAACTTCCTGGGCGAACTGGCCAACTTGGTCCGCGAGCGCAAAAACGGCAATGTGGGCTGGTACAACGTCAATGTCCACCTGAACCCCACGAATGTGTGCGCCTACCGCTGCACCTTCTGCGCCTTCCGCGCCGACCTGAAGGACGCGAAAGCCTACCGCATGGCCGATGACGACATCATCACCCGGGCTCGCGAGGCCAAGGGTCGCGGTTGCACCGAGATGCATATCGTGGGTGGGCTGCACAACAAGATGCCCTACGAGTGGTACCGCGACATCCTCACCCTGGTGCGGGGCGAGTACCCGCGGATCCACCTGAAGGCCTACACGGCGGTGGAGTGGGACTGGTTCGAGCGGATCACGGGCAAGCCGGTGGCCGAGCTGTTGGGGGAGTTCCGCGACGCCGGCCTGGGCAGTCTGCCGGGCGGCGGGGCGGAAATATTCGACCCCGTGGTGCGCGGCAAGATTTGCGAGCACAAGGCCGACGCCTCCACCTGGCTGCGGGTGCATGAGGAGGCCCACCGGCTGGGCCTGCGCAGCAACGCAACCATGCTTTACGGCCACCACGAGGAGGCGGAGCACCGCATCGACCATCTTTTGGCGCTGCGCGACTTGCAGGACCGCACCGGGGGGTTCCAGACCTTCATCCCGCTGGCCTTCCATCCAGACAACACCCGCATGGCCCACATGCCGAAACCCTCGGGCCTGATGGACCTGCGTGTGATGGCCATCAGCCGCCTGATGTTGGACAACTTCCAGCATGTGAAAGCCTACTGGATCATGTTGGGCATCAAGACCGCGCAGGTGGCGCTGTCCTACGGGGCCGACGACATCGACGGCACCGTGGTGCACGAGAAGATCTACCACGAGGCCGGTTCCGACACGCCGCAGGAATTGCAGATCCAGGAGATCCGCCATCTCATCACCGAAGCTGGCCGCGAACCCCGGGAGCGCGACACGCTCTACCGGGAGGTAAGCCGTGGCGCTCGATTCACCGACTGGAGCGTGGCCGAGTGATCCCCGGCCGCCTGGTGCAAGCAAAAACCCCATCCCGCGCAATGGGATGGGGTTTGGCTTTTACCGAAGGCCGCCCGATCAGCGCGGCAGGGTGACAGGGGGGACCGACTGGGCCGGGGCATCCGCCTTGAGGGTGCCGCCCCCCAGCATCAGCAATCCACCCGTGATCATGATCCAGACCAACTGACCCCGTTCCATGGGTGCTTTCCAACCGTAGGCATAAACCCCGCTGGGGGGGCCGACGATCCTTGTCGGCATTATCTACCTATCGGTCAGCCGGTCAGTCCGGGATGACTCCGGTGATTTTCATGAAAGAACTGAAACCGGCCGAGGCTGGCTTCAGGCAGGAAAGTCTTTCCAAATTGCCCATCTTTCATTTGCCCGGCTCGATCCTGAGCAGATCCACGGCGGCCAGCGAGGGCAGGGTGATGACCGCCTCGCCTTCGGCGTAATCGCACGGCAAGTCGCCATGCCAGGCGCTGGCCACTTTGGCTGGCGCCTTGGGTAGTCGCACCCGCACCGTCACCGGGCCGGTTTCCGTCTTGCCGTGGTGCGCCAGGGGCAGTGCGAATCCTTTGTCAGATACCAGCAGGCGGGTGTCCACCAGGTGCTTGCCGGCCTCCAGTTCCACCCGCACCGTGGGGGTGACGCCGGCGGCGTTCAGGGTTTCTTCCAGCAGGTGGCGGGCTCCCGGGTCGAGCCGCACCGGGGAGGTGGCGGCGCGCGCGCCCAGATCGGGTGTCTCGGCGGGCTGGGATGCCGTCCACAAGGCCGCCAGACCCGGCAGGGCTGAAACGCTGATCACCTTGCCTTCACCCAACCGCCTCAGGCAGACGGCAGGTGAGTTGTCAGACTGGAACCGCGCGACCACCTCGGTGCCCTCGGCGGGTTCCACGCGTTCATGCACCGCCAAGGCGGGCAGGAACCACGAGGGACCGGCGACCGCGTCCACCGTGGTGAGGCCCGGCAGTTCCCAGCGGCTGCGGACCAGGCTGTCCTGCTCGGCGCTGACCCGTTTGGCCAAACCCAGGAACTTGTCGAAAGATTTGTGGGGCTGGCGCTGCGCGTCGAATCGGCCGGCGGAGGCGGTGGCGAGCACTGTGCCGCCTTGGCGCACCCAGGCCTCCAATCGGTTGGCAAGATCATCAGTCAGGCAGTCCCCGGTCACGATCAGCAGCTTGCGGCCGGCGAGCTCATTAGGCCCACATTCGTTCTCAAGCAACACATCGGGGCAAACGCCCAGCGCGGTGAGGGTGGCATGCATGCCCTGCCGGTCAAGCTGGTAGGTGGTGCGGGGCTTGCCGGAAAGCGCGTCGCCCCAGGCCGGTTCACCCCGTTCCCGTGAAACACCGGCGACATCCCACCTCAGGGTGGTTTCACTCAGCAGCAGGGCGACCGGTGACTTGGCCGGGGTGGCCTCTGCCAGAATATCCTCCACGAAACCGATGGCGTGGGTGAGGTCGCGCACGGCGCGGAAACGGCTGGTGTCCCGGTGGTCGATATGCTGTTCGGGTTGGGTTTCCTCCATGCCCACGCCGGCGATGTCGATGGCCCGCGCGCCGTGCGCCAAATGCGTGAAGGCCTCGCGCAGGAAATCGTCCGTCGATCCGCCAGGGGAGGTGGCGGGGATTTGCGCCCGCAGCAGGCCGCGGTCGTTACCGCGCAGGATGGCCCGGCAGTCCTCATCCACAAGGCCCGAGGCCACCGACCCGTAGAGCCCCTGCCGCCAGGAGGGGCCGGCTGGCCGCACCCAGTCGGTCGCCTTGGAGCTGACCAGTTTCAGCGCCACCGGGTCGAGCAGGCCTTCCGGGCCCGTGGCAAGGGTTCCTCCCACGCGCACATTTTTGCCCAGTTGCCGGCGTACCCGCATCGCGCCTTCCGACAGCCAGGGCAGAACGAGATCCTCGTAGAAGGCCAGTGAGTCGAGATACAACGCCGGGTGGGCGCGGGCCGTCTCGGCGGAAGCGTCCGGTTTCAGCCTCTGGCGGTCGAAGATGCCCCACTGCGAGACCCAGTAGTCCTGCAGGCGGGCGCTGGCCCGGTTTTTCTGCAGCCACTCCACCCACAGCTTGTTGAGCAGTTTTTCGGGCGTCTGTTTCTGGTGCTTGTCGCGCGCCTTGGAGACCTCCTCCTCCAGGTACAGCCGCACCCAGGAGGCCAGGTTCCAGTCATCGCAGTGGTCATACCAGGCGGCCTGGTCGAGCAGGCCCTCGCGCTTCAGCTGCAGCCTGGCCGGCTCGACATTGCGGGCCAACGGCGGATTGTCCTGCGCGGCCACGCCCGCCGATTGGGGTTCCGGGGCGCCGGCCGCCTTCAGGTTCTCGCGCCATTGGGGGCCGCTGTTGCCGGGGTGCCAGGCTACCAGCCCCAGGGCCTTGTGCAGCTTGGCGTAATTGAGGCCGTAGGCTCCCTCGGCACCTGCGGGCAGGTTGCCGCCAAAGACAAGCGGCTGCGTGGGCGGTTTGCCTGGTGCCTTGCCAGTGGCCAGTGCCTTCAGGGCGTTCTCCTGGGCGGCCTCGGCTGCCAGGGGGGACTCGTTCCAGGCCGGGTAGGGGGGCAAGAAAACCCGGACCGATTTTTTCCCTTCCACCCGGGTGACGGCACCGCCCCCGGCGGGACGGATTTCCACCTCCATGGTGGCATCCGGACCGTTGAACACGGTCATGCCCGAACCAGTGGTGTCTTTCAGTGGGATGGCGACCCAGTCGCTCCACTGATTGGGTGGAAGCTGGCCGGCGGTGTCGGCACCCTTGGCCAGCAGCGGACCGGTGGAGGCCCCCCAAGGCTGGCGGGTGAGCAGGTGGGTGGCGGAGGGGCTGGCGGGCTTGTCGCCCTGGTGGCGGAAGCGGGCCTCCCAGCGCGCGGGCTGGAGGTCGCGCACCAGGTCCAAAATTGGATATTGGGGAGTCTGTTTAGCATGGTAGGCCCGCCACGCGTCCTTCAGATCGCGCGTGAGGAGGATCAGATCCACACTCCGGGCGGTCTGTCGGTTTCGGTCGGCCGGACCGTTCGCCTCGGCCACCAGTTCCACCGTGGCCGGGCCTTCCCCCAGGCCCTCCAGGGTGAAGGCTTCCTCGTAGAGGCCCATCGCGGTAATGGTTTGCGGATGCCTGGTCTTGGGTTCCAGGGCCCCGGGGGCGTAGCGGGCCGCGTCAGGCAGGCCGACGGTTTTCTCCAGGCGCACGGAACCCTGGGTCACGCGGACGATGAAAGGCGACCCGGTCCCCGGGACATGCTCGTAGCGCACCCAGAGCCGGTAATCGCCTTTTTCAGGCAACACCAAGGTGCCGCGGGCTAGGCCGGATTCCCCGGCGGGCAGTTGCGCGACCCGCTCCCCGGAAAGGGCGTGATGCGTGCCGGTATCCACCAACAGGTTGCCCTGGCCCATGCGGACCGCCCGGAAGCCCTCCGCCAGTTCCATCCGCTCGGCTTCCAGCACCACCCCGGGGGCCTGGCGATAGGGGGTCGCCTTTTCAGGCAATCCGAACTGAGCGTAAACCTTTGATTCAAATAGGTTTGTGTCAATTCGGGCCAGCGCGGCGAAGCTACCCAACACGGTGGAAACCAACAAACGGCTGCGCATGGCCCGTCCCTCCCTGGATGGCAATCGCCGCATATGCTGCCATAGCTTGGGTTTGCGGGGCAACCGGAGGTGGGGGGCATGGAAAACTAAAGTTGGTTTGGAAAGTTAGCCCACTCTCTCACTCATGCAGCTTCACCTCCACCTCCTGCCGGTCGAGGTCGGTAGCCAGGAAGGGTTGGCGCTTTTTCAGTCCGGCCAGCCAGGCGAACAGAAAATCGGGAATCCGTTCGACCCGGATGTTGTGCCAAACCACCTGGTCGTTGAAGTACTCGCGCGCCATGGAGATCCGGTTCTCGGCATCCGTGAGGGCTGCCATGAGTTGGGCGTTGTTCCGGTTGGCGGTCAGTTGGGGATAGGCTTCCGCCAGGGCGGTCAGCCCGGCAGACAAACCTGCCACCCCAACCTCGGCGGAGGCATTTGCCTGGGCCCGCAGGCGGGCCACGGTTTCCTGCACCC
>JAFMJU010000077.1 GCA_017853285.1 Gemmataceae bacterium | reverse complement strand
CTGGACCTGGATCCAGACCCACCTGCCGGACTGGTATGTGAAAACTGCCTACCGGCGGGAACCCGGCGCGGATTTTCAGGAGCCTGTCGGTCCGACGCCCGAGCAGGTGCGTTTGATGACCTACATCGCCATCGGGTCAGGCATGCGGGGTATCGGCTACTGGTCCGACAAATTCCTGGCCGACAGCCATTCCGGACGCGACCGCCTGCTGGCGCTGGCATTGCTGAACCTGGAAATCAGCCTGCTGGAGCCGTTGCTCGTCACCGGCGAGGAACCGCGCTGGGTGGATACTTCCCATCCCCAGGTGAAGGCCGCCGTGTTGCGTTGCGACAAGCATTATTTGGTGATGCCGGTTTGGTTCGGCGATCACACCCAATTCGTGCCCGCCCAGGGGGCCGCCGGCGCCCTGAAGGTGGTCGTGCCCCATGTGCCCGTGGGCACCAGCGCCTGGGAGGTCAGCCCGGGAGGCGTGCGCTCTCTCCCATGGCAGCGCAAGGCTGGTGGCATGGAGATCCTGTTCCGAGATTTTCACATGGCCACAGCGGCCGTGGTGACCTCCGACCTGGGCCCGACCGGGCCGGTCGTGCGGTTTCAGGAACAGCAGCGCCGCGTGGCCCGCACCGCCGCCCAGTGGTCTTATGACCAGGCCTCCGAGACCCTCACCAAGGTGCGCACCGTCGTGGCCGACCTGAAGCAAATCGGCCACGGTGAGGTGGACGCGGAGCCGTTGTTGGACAGGGCGCAGAAATCCCTCGAGCAAAGCGCCGCCTACCGGCGCAACGGGGAACACAACGACGCCTACGCCGAGGCACAGCGCGTGATGCGCCCGCTCCGCATCCTGATGCGGACCCACTGGGAAAAGGCCATGCGCGAACTGGACACGCCGCTGGCCACGCCCTGGTCGGGCAGTTTCAACACACTGGCAAGGCACTGGCAGTTCATGGATCGCATGCGTTCGATGCGCATGACCGAGAATGTGCTTCCCGGCGGCGATTTCGAGGCTTCACCCGACGTCAACCTGCCCGGGTGGACCGTGCAGGAAGACGCCACCCTGGATCCGGTGGTGGTGGGGGCCCGGCGTGTGGACAACAATTCCCACGGCGGCAAGCAGAGCCTGATGCTGCGCATCCAGCCGAAGGACCCGAAGAATTCACCCGCGGCGCTGGAACGGGCGCTGGTCGCCATCCACTCCCCTGCTATGCAGTTGCCTCCCGGCATGCCGGTGCGCATCAGCGCCTGGGTGCAGATTCCGCAGCCCCTGGCAGGTACCGGGGATGGTGCCTTGTTCTTTGATTCAGGGGCCGGGGAACCGATGGCGGTTCGCCTTCACCGCACGCCCGGTTGGCGGCAGGTCACACTCTTCCGCGAGGTGCCTGAAAGCGGCAGGATTCACGTGACACTGGCCCTCACCGGCCTTGGAACCGCCTACTTCGACGATGTGAAGATTGAGCCACTGCTGGACCCGAACGATCCGGGCACCGCGCCCAAATCCCTGCCGGTTCCCGTGCCGGCTGTCACGGGAACGCCGATGCCCGATCCGACACCGGCTGGTGCCCCCATGCCCATCGGGGCACCGATCCCTGCCGGAGCCGGGCAGCCCCAGCCGATCAATCAGCCCAACAGGCCGTAAGACTGAAGGGCTTTTTTCACCTTGGCAACCCCCGCGTCATCCAGCGGGGTGAGGGGAAGCCGCAGTTCCCCGGTATCCCTACCCAAAAGGCGCATGGCGGTTTTCACCGGGATGGGATTGGTGGCGATTCCCAGGAGGTCACGCGCCAGATTGAACATCTTGTGGTGCAGACGGCAGGCCTCTTTCAGGTTGCTGTCGTTTACCGCCTTCACCAGGGCGAGCATGTCGCCGGGGACGATATTGCCCACCACCGAAACGATTCCCCTGCCCCCAATGGACATCAGGGGTAGGGTGAGGCTGTCATCCCCGCTCAGCAGGGTGAGATTGGTGGTGGACAGGATCTGGCTGGCCTGATCCAGGGAACCGGTGGCCTCCTTGATGGCGACAATCGCAGGGTGTTCGGCCAATCGGGCGATGGTTTCAGGAAGGATGTTGGAGGCGGTGCGACCGGGGATGTTGTAAAGAACGATGGGTAAACCCACCGCGTCGCCCACAGCCTTGAAGTGCTGGTAATACCCTTCCTGGGTGGGCTTGTTGTAGTAGGGGCCCACCATCAGGGCGCCATCCGCACCCGCCTTGGCCGCGTATTTGGTCAAGCGGACCGCCTCGCGCGTGCTGTTGGAGCCGGTTCCGGCCATCACCCTCAACTTGCCGGCGGCCCTCTGGACCACCGTGGCTATCACCTTTTCGTGCTCTTCATGGTCCAGGGTGGGGGATTCACCGGTGGTTCCCACCGGGGCGAGGCAGTTCGTCCCCTGCTCGACATGAAAGTCCACCAGTTTTTCCAGCGCCTTGTAATCCACCTCTCCGTCCTTGAACGGGGTGACCACCGCCACTGTCAAACCCGCGAACTGCTCCCCTTTGGTGGCTGCCATGACCATTTTCCCCGTCTACCGGCGTATGCACAAAACGAAAAAACCTGCAAGGCCCCAACGAGACCTTGCCTCGAAGCTTAAAGATATAGCTACAGGATAGCAGGGCTGGGTCCAAGGAGTCAGGCTTTAGGGGAAGGCCGGTTGCCCTTGGGAACAGGTTTTCCGAGGCCATTTCGGGGCTTTCCAGCGGGGTGAGCTGTTTGATTAGAAAAAGGGGATATTTGGGGAATTTTGGTTTAATGGGTTTGGTTTCCGGTTCGGGAAATACAGGGGACATGCCGTTGCAACAGGTTCGGGCGGTTTTTTTTGATGCGGTGGGGACCATTCTCCATCCAGCCCCGGGGGTGGCCGAGGCTTATTGGACCACCGGGATGCGGTTTGGTTCCCGGCTTTCGCTTCAGGAGGTTCGCGCTCGCATCAAAACCGCATTCGCCCTTCAAGAAGACCGGTTTGCGGGGGAAGGCCACCGTACGAACGAGGAAGCGGAGGAGGTCCGATGGCGTGGGGTGGTGGCGGAATGCCTGCCGGACGTGGCAGACCCCGAGGGATGCTTCCGCCAGTTGCACGCGCATTTTGGCGACCCGGGCAATTGGGTACTCAGCCCCGGGTTGGAGGGTGTGTTGGAAACCCTGGATGGGCTTGGCTTGGTGTTGGGTGTCGCATCCAACTTTGATGAGCGCTTGCGATCGGTCAGCGCGGGGTTTCCGTGCCTGAGCCGCGTCCGTCATTGGGTGATCAGTTCCGAGGTGGGGTGGCGGAAGCCAGCCGGCCGTTTTTACGACCACCTGGTTGCGGAGGTTGGTTTGCCCGCCAAATCCATCCTGCTGGTGGGGGACGATCCGATCAATGACCTGGAGGCACCGGTACGGGCCGGATTGCAAGGATTGCTGGTGCGTGGGCCGGAATGTCTGTCGGGCTTGGCTGATCAACTGAGCCGGGCTGCCCGAAAGCCGGTTCGGGAAACGGTCGGGTGAAATCCCGGCCCTTATTCCAGGCCTGCGGAATTTCGGACCTTTTCATACCAGCGGTTTTCCCCAAACAGTCCCTTGTGAACAGGGTACTGGTTGTCGTCGATGATCTCGCACAGCATCCGGTGGATGGTGGTCTCCTCCAGCCGATCGCCCAGTTTTTCCCGGATGGCCGCGGTCACCTCGCCGAATTCCCGCTCATCGATTTTCTGGTTGGCGGCAGCCCGAACCGAAAGGCGATGCCGCGCGTCCCTTAGAACGGTGCTTTCCAGCAGAAACCCGCGGTCCTGGCACATTTCAATCAGTGCCTGGCGGGCGATGTCCACCGTCACACCGTTTCCCAGGGCGAACCGCAATGCCTCCCGTTCCCACGGGCGGTCGAGGTATCGGTCTCCGGCGGGGCGGGCTTGCAGCCGCTTCCCGAAATCGTCGCGCACCTGCTCGATTGTCATGGCCATTTGTTTCGGTCCCCTGCCAAACCTGACTGAGTACGGTTTACACCAAACAGGTCGCGGGGCGGAAGCGCTATCGCCGGGCAAAAAACAACCCCGCGGCCTTGGGGCCGAGGGGTTGCGGAGTTCAACCTGCGAAGGGATGAACCGGGGACAATCAGTTGGCCGGAAGGATCTTCTTCAGGTCGGCGACGACCTTCTCGACATCCGCTTCCTTCAGTTCGCCCTTCTTGAAGGCGTGATTGGCCAGCACCTTGCGCTTGTTGTAAAGCACGACGGTGATGTCGGCGTCCTTGGGGATGTTGTATCCCTGGGGGCCGGCGGGATTGTCTACGGCCAGGATCGTCTTCTCGATCCCTTCCTTCTTGGCCAGCTCCTTGAGCTTGCCTTCGATGCTTTCGTCGTCGTTGAGGAACACGACAAAGCTGCCCATGCGGCAGTCGCTGTTCTTGGCAGTGGCGGTATCAATTTTCTTGACCAGACCGGTCAAGTTGTCGCTGACTTCGCGGGCGAAGATCATGGCGACAGGGTTACCACCGTTGCTTCAGACCAGGCACCCCTTGCCACCCGCACCCGGACCCGTCACATGGGTCGGATGGAATGGCGCGGGAGACTTGCCGACCTGCGGGCCGGACTTGAGGCTATCACCATAGGCCACGCCCGCGACAAGCAGGCCGGCGGCGGCGACAACCCCAAAGAATCGCGCGATGCGCATCTTCAGGTTCTCCTTGGAAAAAAAACAGTGACCCGGTGGCCACTCACTCTCAGCTTATAACAAAGCAACGCCTTGGGGGAAACAAATTAAAAGTGTGGGTTTTGTGAGAAACCCCTCACGAGTCCGAGCGGTTCAAGCGGAGGTATTGGGGGATCATTTCCGCCAAAAGCCTGAGTTCCCGCAGGGACTCACCCAGGTGGCATAGCAGCATCAAATCTTCCACGCTCACCTCGCCCCCCCGGATCAGCCAAGCACGGGCTCGTAGCAGCTTGTATATCTTGACCAGCTTTCTATCGCTGATGTATATCCGGTGCTCCCGGGCAAGGGTTTCCACCAACCGACGGAACTCGGCAAATACCGGGGCTGGAAAGAACCGGCTCCGGTCGTTCGCAATTCCCCCGTCATGGCTGACCGATTCCTCGGCGAATCGAAGCAACAGGCCCTGATGGGCCAGTTCCAGGTCGGCCAGGCTGCACAGGCCCTCTTTCCATGGGGTGAGGTTGCGGAACCTGAGGCTCTCGTTGCGCAGTCCCGAGTCGATGAGTTCCTCAAAGTGATCCTGCCGGACGCTGCGGCTTTCGGCCTTGAGGCAGAAGCGGTCCCGCAGGGCGGAAAGCTCGCTGTGTTCGGGGATCTCGTTCGCGGCGGCGAAAAGCAGCTTGAGGGGCACCGGCTCGGGCCTGCCGTCCTGGTAATATTTGCGCTCGTTGAGGATGGTCAAAAGTACATTGAGGATCGCGCTCGAGGATTTGAAAATCTCGTCGAGGAAGGCCACCTTGGCGGTGGGTAGCTTACCTTCGGTGCGGCGCACATACCGCCCGTCCTTCATCCCGGCCAGGTCCAGCGGGCCCAGGATTTCCGAGGGCTCGGTGAATCGGGTCAGCATGTATTCGAAATAATCATCGCCGCCCAAACCGAGGCCTTCCACCAGCTTGAGGACCAGGTCGCTCTTGGCCGTACCCGGCGGGCCCACCAGCAGCACCGGCTCCTGGGCGATGGCGCCGATGATCAGCAAGTCGATCAGATCCTGCTTTTCCACCAGGTGGCGGCCCAGCGAGAGGCGGAAACGGTCGATTTTCTGCCGGGCCGTCTCCAGTTCGCCGCTGATGCGGGCCAGTTGGTCTTTGGGTGTCGACACGATAGGGATTCCTTCAGGGAAGTGTTGTTTGTTTTGGTCAGGCCAGGGCCACGCGGGTCTGGGAAAGGATGACGCGGCGAAGCATCGCCTCCTCCTCCTCGCACCACCCGCTTTGGGTCTCGATGTCCCGCGCGCAATTCAGGGAGAGCACCAGGGTCTCCACCACCTTGAGCACCTTGCCGTGTGCCGCCTGGGCCAGGCCAGCCGCCGGGGTGGGAGGCACCAGGGCCGGGAGCATCTCGGTGGCCGCGCCGATCCAGATGACACCCTGGGAAGGTTCGGTCTCCAGCGAGAACATCAGCAGGGCGCGTGCCAGTTCCATGCGCTGGTCGAGCGCCGGGCCCCGCAAGGGCTGCCGGTTTTCACGGGCGTTGCGGACCACTGTCTGGGTTTGCTCGAGCATCGCGGCGGAACGCTGCGCTTGCCCGCGACGGGCCAGTTGCGCCGCCAGGATCAGCCGCAATGTGGCCTGATCCTCCGGCCCTGCGAGGCCCAGCACCCGCTCCAGACCATCCACCAGGGCGAATCCCGCGGTTTCCATGTCCCAAGCCCGCAGCCGGCCCACCATTTCCTGCAGTAGCGAACCGACCAGACGCCCCTGTCCGGTCTGGGCCAGCAAAGCGAAAAGGCCGGGGCTGCCCCCGTCGGGTTCCAGTGCCGCGTGCAGCCATTTGTCCACCTCTTCCCGCAACCCCCAGGGACCGGCCGCATGGAGGGCCCCCCGGAGCAATCGAAGGCAGAATTGCAGAGACCGCTCCCGTGGGGTTTGGGCGCTGCCCTCAAGCAGACGCCTGGTCAGCAGGTTCCCCAGGCGCAGGGATCGCTTGGCGATATCCGCGCTGGCCTGCCCGGCCCGTTCCTGGATGGCCTGGAGCAACTGCAGCCACAGGTCCATTTCCTCCGGTTGGTGGCCGCCAGCACCCGACTCCAGGGTCTCCAGTTCGAAAAGGGCGGTCCCCAGCAGGGGGAGGACCGTTTCCGCCGGGGCGTTCTGGATTTGGACAGCCCTTTCCCGCAAGGGATTGGCCCCGGTGCCCGCCGTCAACCCGGCCAAGTAGTGGCTGACAGGGTTGATCGATTGGGCGGGTTCGAGAAACTCCAGGGCTTTCCTCAGGTTGTTCAAACGGTACTGATCTGTGGGGGACAGTGCCTGGAGCGCCCCGGGAGCGAAAGCCAATGGAGATTGGTCATGGGGCATATGGGCGCGAATCTGCGCCAGGCGTTCGTCAACCGCCGCGCGGAGTACCTGGCCCAGCGGACCTTCCCGATTGAGGGAGGCCGCGCCTTGTTCCCAAAGACTGGTGGACTGCGCCGATTCCCCCGCGCGCAACGCGCCCGCGGCAAAAAGGGCCATGGCCAGCGCCTTGGTCATCCGGTCTGTCGGATCATTGTCCCGCAGGTTGAGCCGTTCGGCGAAGCCGTTCCGCATCGCTTCCAGCAGTTTGCCGGCGTCGGACCTGCCGCCACGCTCGCGCAGCAGCCGGCCGCTCAGCACGGGGGGTGAATCGCGGCCCACCTCAAGCCCCTGGGCCAACCGGCGCAGCAGGCGGTCATGGGCCTGGGCCAAGGCCTGCACATCCCCGGTGGAATGGCGCCAGTTCATCCATGCGACCCAGGCGTGGCGCACCGGCATCCAGGGTTCCAACTGTTCGAGAAGGGATGCCCACTCCGCCGTGAGCGGCTTGCGGGAATCCCGGCAGGCGATTTCAAGCGCGATCCACCGGCTGGCGGCCACACGGTTTTCGCCGGTGAGTTCCCCCTGGCTGGCCAGGGCCAGGGGGTTCTTCAATACCCCTTCGGCGGTAGGTCCGGCCTGCCGGGTGAACGCTGCCATTTCCTGGTGGAGAATGGGGCCCAATCCCTGGCTGGTCCAGGGGTCGCGCAGGGGTGTGTGGGACCACCAATGCAGGAAGCGCAGGTCGGCCGCATCCCTGGGTCGCTGGGACTGTTCCAGAAGGCGGCTCAAATCCTCGATACCCGCCAACCTCTCCGGGGCGTGCAGCGGGCCGGGTAATTCCAGCCAATCTTCGAGGGCCTTGCTTGCCCGGATGGAAGTGTGGGATTCCTGGTTTTTTTCCTCGTCCTCTCCGGCCGGCTTGCCGGGGCTTTTGCGTTTCCTGCGGCCGGGGGCAGTGGTCTCCGCCGGTTTGGCTTCCTCGGGCTTTTTGGTTGGGGAAAAATCGGTCCTTGGCGGTATTACGGTTGGCTTGGCAGCTTTGACCGCGGCTTTCGAGTGGGCGGCAGCGGGGCCGGGTTCAAAAACCAGTTCTTCCAGATCGGAAAAGGTGATGGATTGCTGCCAGGATTCGAGCGCCATGGGTGCGGCTGCCAGTTGATACTCAAGGCAACTTTCCAGCGAACGGAATTCGGCGGAGGCCACGGTCTGGCTTTTGGCCAGCTTGCCGGGATGATCGGGGTCTGTTTCCAGCCAGGCGATCATTCCGGGTGACAGCCCGGCGGCCTGGCGCAACCGGTCGACCTGGAGCGGCGGGCTCAGGCGGGTTCCGGCGGGGATGAACACCGGCTCGAGTGGGTGGACGCGCTCATAGGCGGTGGAGAAAACCGGCAAAGTGATGCTGGATGTGGGGATGATGGGCCGCACCAGCAGGGTTTGCCGTGTTTCATCCATCAGGGAAAGCCATTCCAGTTGGCAGAGTTGCTCCTCGGGGGTGTGGCTCACCCATTCCAGGAAGGAGGGCACCATTTCGGATTCGATTTTCCACAAACATTCCTTGCCAGGCTCCAGGCTGGACCGGACCAGCCTGAGCGGAACCGGGATGGCCATATCCCAAGGCTTGGGCTGGATGGCGGTGTGCCCGGCTTGAACCAGTTGCCATTGACGGTCCAGCGGAAGGAGGGTGTCGGTGTCGATCCATCTGTGGATGAAAGGCTTTTCCAGAACCAGCCATTGGTTGTGGGGGATGGCCACCTGGTCCAAAAAAGGATGCTGTGTGCGGAGTGGCAGATACAACCCGTGCTTTTGTTCAAAACAAACCAGGGTGTGGGGTTGGTCCAGCGCCGTCAGTACCACATGCAAGGCCGGGTGGGGGGCCCAAAGGGCCACCCGGCCATCGGGCAACACCCCGGCCCGCATTTGGTCGCACCCCAATTCGAGGAGCCTTGATGCCAGGTCTGCCACCGAGGCGTGATCGGGGCAGAGAAAAAGGATCGGCAGCGGATCCTCACCCAGTTTCTCCGGCAAAGGTGCCGCGGACAGCCCGAACAATTGCCAGGGACTGTCCGCCTGCGCGGAATCGGCCGGCGGTGGAACCGATATTTGGCGCAGGCCCAATTCCGCCGCCCGCTCGGCCGCTGAGGCCGTCAGGGCCTTTTGGGGCTGAAGGTAGATTGTGCCACCGTCCCGCCAATGTCTGCAGGGAACCAGTCGGCCGGCCAGCTTGGGTTCAAGGCTGAGAATGGCCCGCAGGTGAGTTTCGGTATCGCAGGTCCAAGCCTTGGGCATCTTCCTGTCCGTGCATTCTGTGCGGCGATTCGATGAACCAGAATTTATCGACCCCCGGCCTGGCGGGCCGGTTCCGGGGTCTGTGGCGCCTCGCCGGATTCCGGCAGCGGCTGGCCCTTTTTGTCGAGCCGGGTGATGACCAGGGTCGGGTCCTCACCCTGGGAGATCAATCCCTTGCCGACCAGGGTCTCAATCACCTTGCGGTGGGTTTCCTCGTGCTCGAAGGGAAGGGAGTCGGCGTCGGAGTGCAACTCGACCACCACCACCGGCTTGCCGCTGGCGGGATCCCTGGAAAGTTTGAGAACCATTTCGGCCATGGCGGCCTCCTGTCTTACCGGTGGATGTGTTTCGGGTTCGCGGATCGATTATTCAGGGTCTTCGTCATCCCTGTCGGCACGGAGGGCCTGAATGCGGTTGCCCAGATCCGGAGCATGGAGCTCCAGGTGCCGGGCAAGGTCATCTGATTCAAGTCTGCCTTGTCCGAGAAGGGAGTGGCGCAGGGCCTCCACCAGTTCGCGTCGTTCGGCAAGGATTCCGCGGGCCCGCAGCACCTGCTCATCCAGCAGCCTTCTAACCTCGGTGTCCAGTGCCTCCCGCACGCTGGTAGACAGATCCTTGTAGCGCTCGGGGCTGCCGTCCCGGGCGCCGTAATGGCATACTCCGGTGGTTTCGCCGCCCATGCCGTACACTTCCACCAACTCGCGGGCCACCCGGGTGGCCTCCCACAGGTCGTGGCCGCTGCCCAGGGACAATTCACCCTCCAAAAGCATCTCCGCCTCGCGGCCTGCCAGCAACACGCAGACCGCGTCCAGCAGTTCAGGCACCGAGTGGATACGCCTGCCCGGCCCGGTTTCCACATAGCCCAGGGCCCCCGCTATGTCGTCGCCCAGGGCGATCCGCTCGGGCAGGGGGGCGCGTTCCAGCGCCAGTCCAACCACCGCGTGACCGCACTCATGGCCGGCCACCACTCGGGCTTCCTCCTTGCTGAGCAGTTTGGTCTCGACCTGCCCGCGCAGGGCCTCCTCCACCTCGCCGACCGTGACAGGGGAGGCGGTTCCCCGGCGCAGCCGGGTGCGAGCCAGTGAGCGGCAGAACGCCTGCAGGTGGTCGCCCGACCAACGCGCGGCCCGTGAGGCGCCAGGGGGCGTGCCACGGGTGCGGCGCACCGCGTGGGCCAGCGACTCCTCCTGCCACGGCAGGCCCATGGCCTTGCCGTGCACTTCGAGGATTGCCTTTCTAGCCATTTTGCCCGGATAGGGCACATGGATCTGATATTCAAACCGGCCAGGCCTGAGCAGGGCGGGGTCCAAGGCCTCCACCAGGTTGGTGGTGGCCACCACAAACACCAGCTCTTCCTTGCGGAAGCCATCCATCTCGGTGAGGAGCTGATTCACCATGGAGTGCTCCACGCCCGAACCTGTGAAGGTTCCACGGGCCACCGCGAAGGAGTCGATCTCGTCGAAGATGATCACCGAAGGGGCCGACTGGCGGGCCTGCACGAAGATGCGACGCAGGTTTTCCTCGCTCTCGCCGACCCATTTGCTTTTCAGCTCGGGGCCCGAGACCACCTGGACCGAGGCGCCCAGCGCGGTGGCCATCGCCTTGGCGAAAAGGGTTTTGCCGGTTCCCGGAGGGCCCCAGAAAATGAGGCCACGGGGCAGCAGTCCCTCCAGTGCCCGGGCCCTGTCCTGATCGTCGGCGTTGTCCCGCAGGTTCAGGATCTCCAGGATTTCTTCCCGGATCCTTTTCTTCACCCGGTCGTAACCGCCGATGTCCTGGTCCAGATCGATGGTGGGCATTTCCAGCCCCGCCTGCAGGGTTCCCTGCCGCAGTTGGGCCAGGGCGGCCTTGGGAGAGGCCGGCAAATCCTGCCCCCCCAATGCCG
>JAFMJU010000076.1 GCA_017853285.1 Gemmataceae bacterium | reverse complement strand
TCCAGCAGCTTGCCCGAATCCCGTGTTTGCCGATCAGACACAAACAGGGTCCAGGTACCCTTCGCGTTGCGACCGTTCACGCCGGATAGGGGGCCCTCGGGCCGGAAACTACCGGTAAACGGGGCCACCCCCTGCGCGATCCCGGCGGCAGCCTGGTCATCGAACAAGGTGTTCACCAAATGGTCACCACTGCCGCCACGCCGGTTGAACAGGGTGTACTGGGAACCCCAGGGAGCCTGAACCACAAGAACCAGATCACTCACATAGGTGTGGCTGATATTAAGACGCACATTCAGGTCACCCACAATCAGGTCCGCCCCCACCTGAATGGAGGAGGAAACTGTCCGTAGGTCCTTGATGGTCACATCGGTGGTGTTGCTGTAGACCGTTTGGGCCTGCTGGGACCAGGCCAGGCTAAAAATGTCGGTCGACTCGCCGTTCACCCCGTTGCCATTCTGATCCATGAGGTTGCCGGCGACATCCTGAACGCCGGGTCCAACCTGCAGGTTGTAGTTTCCGGCTTGGGAGAACGAATTGAACGAGACCGTGAATTGCTGGTTGCCGCTTCCGGAAACCGGGGTGACACCGGTTACTGGCAGCACCCCTGAAGGACCGCGGAAAACCAGGTCGGAGATGGTAAAGCTGGCAGGGTCGATCGCCTCGGAAAAGGTCAGCGTGGCGCTCGAGACCTGGTTGTTGACGGAGTTGAATTGCCCCTTCGTGACCTTGGCACCGGCAAGGTCGGTGGGTGGCGGCGTGGAGGATGTCCCCTTTAACATGTTGCCGATGTTCAAGCGCCTGCTACCGGCCACGCGATTGGTCAAGGAAACGAGCGAGTCGGCCCCTTGGTACAAGGCGGCGAGGGCCTGCGAGGAGGAGGCGGAAGGATTGGCATCCAGATAGAGCGCGAGAGCCCCCGCCACATGGGGGGTGGCCATGGACGTGCCACTGTAGGCCCCATACGCGTTTCCGGGCAGTGTGCTGTAGATATTCACCCCGGGTGCCGCGATATCCACCGTGGTCGCGCCATAGTTGGAGAACGAAGCCAGGTTGTCGTTCTGGTCGGTGGCGGCCACTGCCACCACATTGTCGTAGGCGTAGCTGGCGGGGTAACTGGCGGTCACATCGTTGTTACCGGCCGAGTTTCCGGCCGCTGCGACAAAGATGTGCCCCATCCCGGCGGCCTTGGAAATCGCCTGGCCAAGGGTGGCCTCGTATCCGCCACCGCCCCAACTGTTGTTGGAAATACGGGCACCGTTGGCCACCGCGTAATCCAGGGCCCGGATGGCGTCGGAAAGGTAGCCACTACCCGAGGCGTCGAGGAACTTGAGGGCCATGATCCGGGTGCGCCAGGACACACCTGAAATACCGATTCCGTTGTTCCCAACCGCCCCGATGGTTCCTGAGACATGCGTGCCGTGCCCGTTGTCGTCCATCGGGTCCGGATCGTTGTTGGCAAAGTCGTAGCCGTGGATGTCGTCCACATAGCCATTGCCGTCGTCATCCATCCCGTTGCCCGCGATTTCGCGGGAATTGGTCCAGATATTTTCCTTGAGATCCTGGTGGGTGTAATCCACCCCGGTATCGATCACCGCCACAACCGTCTGGCCGTTGCCGGTAAAGGAATCCCAAGCCTCCGGTCCATCAATGTCCGCATCAAACCTGCCACCGGTCTGGCTGGTGTTGTTGAGTGCGTACAGTTTGGAAAAGCTAGGGTCGTTCGGGATGGCGTTGGCGGTGATTTTGGCGTTGGGCTGGACCAGGTCCACCTTGTTGCTCGGCGCCAGATTTTGCAGCGTTTCGTAGAGCGTCTTGCCCGTGATTCTCGCTTCATACAGGTTCGGGAGAATTTGGTACTTCTGGACCAGTTGCAACCCCGGAGCGTAAGCGTTGGGACTGTAGTTGGGAGAGTCCAGCGAGGTCAGTTTCAGCAGGATCGTGTCCTGGCGGAAATCCGCCGGGTTCTGCTTCACCAGATCCATGTCCAGAACAACCGCCGGAACATCGCGCCGTTCCAGGTGTTCAAGCCAGATTTTCTGTGACAATCTGGGGCCAAGGTTGCTGGAGCCCATGGTGCTATTCCTGCGGAGTCAAGCAGTGGATGGGAATCGAATGGGTTCGGGACCTGTCACAACCCAACCCAAGCATAAATCAGCCAATTGAGCCAACAACCGCAGTATTGGTCACTTTTCAAAAGCAAGCAAATCCGCGGATAATCATTTTACGGTTGGAACCGTGGTAGGGTTTGAAATGCTTTTTCCCGATGGGAAAATGCCCGCCTTTGAACCGGTTGGCGAAAATTTTTGGGTAAAACAAGGCCTGCGACAGCCCGATCGGACAGTTGGCGCTTGACCAGGCCGGTTTCGTGAAACCAAACCCAATCATTTATAGATATAAAAACCTATCTTGATCCCGACATCCAACCCAGCCAGGCGCTTGGGTTCGCATCCGCCGGCATGCGCCAGTCCCCGCGCGGGGACAAGGTGACGGTTCCCACCTTGGGTCCGTCGGGCAGGCAATTCCGCTTGTATTGCTGGCCAAAGAAACGCAGCAGGAAAAGGTGCAAACGACGGCGGATATCTTCCTCGGTGTAGGTTCCCCGGAAAGGGGCCTGCATCGCCAGCCAAAGGATCCGCTCCGGGCTGGCCCCGTGACGGAGGAAATGGAACAGGAAGAAATCGTGCAACTCGTACGGGCCCACCGCGTCCTCGGTGGATTGGCCGGGCGTTCCGCCCGGGCCGGTCGGCAATAGTTCCGGCGAAATGGGAGTGGCGGCTACATCCAGCAACCGCTCCGTGATTTCCCCCTCGTGACGATGGTTGGCGATCCACTCCACCATGAAACGCACCAGACTTTTGGGCACCGAGGAGTTCACCGAATACATGCTCATATGGTCGGCGTTGTAGGTGCACCATCCCAGAGCCAGTTCGGAAAGGTCCCCTGTGCCCAGCGCGAACCCCTTGTTCATCAGCAGGCTGGTCCGCACCCGGGCCTGGGTGTTCTCAAACACGAGGTCATTTCGCTCGTGGCGGGGCAGGTTCTCCAACTCCTTTTGGACTTTGTCCACCGATTTGCCCTCCAGGCTGATGCCGAAGGGATCGTGTTTTTGGGCCTTCAGTTCCTCGAGCGTCAGTGCCCGGATATCTATTTCCTCGTCGCTTACCTTCAGCAAACGCATCAGGGCCCGAGCGTTTTCCCGCGTGCGCCGGGTGGTGCCAAACCCCGGCATCGACAGTCCCAGCAACTGTGTCCTGGGCAAGGCCAGCCGGTCCAAAGCAGCCACCGTGACCATCAGGGCCAATGTGGAATCCAGCCCTCCGGAAACCCCCAGGGTCAGATTCCGGACTGGAACCTGACGCAGGCGACGGGCCAATCCTTCCACCTGGATTGAAAAAATTTCCTCGCAACGCTCGTCCCGCGTGGCCGGGTGGGCCGGGACAAAAGGGCTGGCCTCCAGCACACGGCGCAGTGGGGCCTCCGCGGGCTTTTTCCTTTCAGCGACACCCCACCCGAACGACCGGAAGGTGCCCCCTGAAACCGGGTCCCCTGCGAAAGTGCTCGACACCTGCCGGTCGTGAGCCAGTTTTTGCAGGTCGATGTCGGCGACCATCAGCCGATTGTGGTGGCTGAACCTGTTACCCTCCGCCAGAATCTGGCCGCTTTCGGCAATAAGTGTTTGACCGCCAAACACCAGGTCGCTCGAGGATTCGCCCACCCCTGCCGAGGCGTAAAGGTAGGCCGCCAGACAGCGGCCCGATTGGGCCTGCACCAGGGTGCGACGGTAGCTGGCCTTCCCCACCACCTCATTACTGGCCGAGAGGTTCAACAATACCGTGGCACCCGCCATGGCTTGGGCGGAGCTCGGAGGGACCGGAACCCAAAGGTCTTCACAAATCTCCACGCCGACCACCAAACCCGGGATCTGACGGTGGGGAAACAACAGGTCCACCCCGAAAGGTATCTGACGGTCTCCTGTTTTCACCATGCCGCCCGACTGGCTCCTGCCCGGTGCGAAATGGCGGGCCTCGTAGAATTCAAGGTGGTTGGGAAGGTGGCTTTTGGGGATCAGGCCCAGCACCATGCCATGGGCCAAAACGGCTGCACAGTTGAACAGTCTTCCCTGGTGGCGAACGGGCAACCCCACCACCACCAGCCCCTGGTACCCCTCCTGGGTTGCCTGACGAACGGTTTCCAGGGCGGCAAGCGCGGCGTCCAGCAATGCGCTTTGGGCGAACAGGTCTCCGCAGGTGTATCCCGTCAGGCCCAGCTCGGGGAATACGATGACATCCACCCCTTCCCGATCGGCCTCCGCCAGCATCTCCACCGTCTCGCGGGCGTTGGCGTTGGGGTCCGCCAGGTGCAACTGCGGGACCGCTGTGGCCACCCGCGCGAAACCGTAGGGGGTGATGGTCTTGCCCTGTTCCATCGATTTGGAACCACCGAACGCCTGGGACATGGAGCCGTCTCTCTGAATCAAATTCAAGGGCCGGGGTGGGAAAAAACCTTTGCAAAGGAACGCTGGCAGAAATTCCAGCCTACCAGTTAATGGTGGGAAATTGGACTGGCATCTTCATGAGATACGCTTAATCCGCGCGGAAAAACCCGGGAAAACCAATGGGCAAAGCGACCAAGGGCGCCAAAAATCATGCCTGCCGGCGCCTGGTGGTGGTACTTGGCGACCAATTGGACCGGAAATCCCCGGCCTTGGACGGGTTTCAGGCCGCCAATGACAGGGTTTTTCTCGCCGAGGTGCGGGGCGAATCCACCCATGTCTGGTCCCACAAGGCACGGACAGCCCTGTTTTTGTCCGCCATGCGGCATTTTTCACAGGAAATGGGCCAGCGCGGTTGGACCGTGGACCACGTCCACCTGGATGACCCCGAAAACACCCACAGCCTCGGAGGGGAGTTGCGGCGCGCCATCCGTCGCCATCGACCCGCCGAGGTCGTTTTTGTGGAGCCCGGCGATTATCGGGTGAGGGAGGAACTGCTCACCGTGCTGCGGGACGAGAAATGTCCTTTCAGCGAATTGGTGGATACCCATTTCCTATCCACACGGGAGGATTTCGCCCGGCACGCCGAGGGTCGCAAGCAACTCCGCATGGAATTCTTCTACCGCCCCATGCGGCAAAAGCACGGCATCCTGATGGACGGCGACATACCCGCCGGCGGGGCCTGGAATTACGATGCTGAAAACCGTTCCTCCTTCGGCAAGAACGGCCCCGGGATGCTGCCGAAGCCCGTGGCCTTTCCCCCCGACTCCATCACCCGCGGGGTGATCGAGCTGGTCGGCAAGCAATTCCCCGACCATCCGGGACAGACCCAGTCCTTCGATTGGCCGGTCACACCGGAGCAAGCCGAACAGGCACTGGAGGATTTCATCGCGAATCGGCTGCCCTGGTTCGGGGCTTATCAGGATGCCATGTGGGAGGGCGAGCCCTGGCTCTACCACTCCCGCATTTCAGCGGCGCTCAACCTGAAGTTGATTGCACCGCTCACGGTTTGCCGCAAGGCCGAGGAGGCCTGGCGGGCCGGCCTGGTTCCCCTTGCCGGCGCGGAGGGCTTTATCCGCCAGATTTTGGGATGGCGCGAATTCGTGCGCGGAGTCTACTGGCTGCACATGCCAGGCTACCTCGAACGGAACACCCTGAACGCCCGACAACCCCTGCCCGGTTTTTTCTGGACCGGCGAAACCGACATGGCCTGCCTGCGCGACGCCATTTCCCAAACCCTGCGGCTGGGATACGCGCACCATATCCAGCGATTGATGGTGACCGGGCTTTTCGCGCTGCTGCTGGGCGTCGATCCCAAGGAAGTGCACGCCTGGTACCTTGCGGTCTATGTCGATGCCGTGGAATGGGTGGAACTGCCCAACACGCTGGGCATGTCGCAATACGCCGACGGAGGCGTCATGGCCTCCAAGCCGTACGCGGCCACCGGCAAATACATCCAGCGCATGGGCAACCATTGCCGTGGTTGCCGTTACAAGCCCGAGGAATCCAAAGGGGAATCGGCCTGCCCGTTCACCACGCTGTACTGGGATTTTCTCGACCGACACCAAAAGCTTTTGGCCAAAAACCCGCGCATGAGCCTGCAGGTCAAAAACCTTGCCAGGCTCACGGCCGACGATCTCCAGCAAATCCGCAAGCAAGCCGGCCGGATCCGTTTGAAAATGGCCTCCGAAATTGGTTAGCGATTTTCTCCCGCCCCCCGGCTGGCCCCGCCTACTAATGTTGACTGGGTTCCTAATACCTAACAGCCGGGGCGACCTCGCATGACCCTTCCAGATTTCAGTCCGATGCCGGTTTATGTGGTGGTCGGCGCCGCGGGCGGCATCGGATCGGCCTTGTGCAGGCGGCTGGCAAAAAACCAGGCGGCCAACCTGGTTCTGGGGGGCAGGCGGGCCGAACCGCTCCAATCACTGGCCAGCGAAGTGAACGGCCAAGCCCTCGCCGGCGACGCCACAGACCCGGCCTATATCGATCAACTGGTCGAAAAGGCGCGTCAACTCCACGGCCGCCTCGATGGCATTGTCAACTGTGTCGGGTCGATATTGCTGAAACCGGCCCACTTGACCACTCCCGATGAATTCCAACAGGTGCTGACAACCAACCTCGTCACCGCTTTTTCCTGCGTCCGCGCCGGGGCCAACGCCATGCGCGAAGCTGGCGGCTCGATCGTTTTGCTTGGAACCGCTGCCTGCGAGATCGGTTTGCCCAACCATGAGGCGATCGCCGCGGCCAAGGCCGGAATCAACGGATTGGCGGTGAGCGCCGCGGCCAGCTATGCCGGGCGCAACATCCGGGTGAATGTCGTCGCCCCGGGATTGACTCGCACCCCCTTGACCGCGCGGCTCACCCAAAACGAGGCTTCCACAAAAGCCAGTATCGCCATGCACCCGCTTGGCAGGCTTGGGGAACCGGATGACATCGCCCGAGCCATCGAATTTTTCCTCGACCCCTGCAACTCCTGGGTGACGGGGCAGGTGCTTGCCGTGGATGGCGGCCTCTCCACCCTGAAAACGCGCGCCTGACCCGAAAGGAATCCCATGGCCGAAAATACCCCCCCTGTGATTGTCTGGTTTCGACACGACTTGCGCCTGGGGGATAACCCGGCCCTGCACCGCGCCTCGCAATCGGGTCGGCCGGTTTTGCCTGTTTTCATCTGGAGCCCCGAGGAAGAGGGGGAGTGGCCCCAGGGGGCAGCCAAACGCTGGTGGACCCACCACGCGCTCGCGAAGCTGGCGGAAAACCTCGAAAACAAGGGCTCCAATCTAATCTTGCGCAAGGGGCCGGCGCTGAAAACTCTCCGAGCCCTGGCCAAGGAAACAGGCGCCCAGGCGGTTTACTGGAACCGCCGGTGGGAGCCTGCCGTCATCGCCCGCGACAGCGAGGTGAAAAAACAGCTCAAGGCGGACGGCCTGGAGGTGGAAAGCTTCAACGGCTGCCTGCTCAAGGAACCACCGGAGGTCCAAAACAAACAGGGCAAACCCTTCCAGGTTTTCACCCCGATGTGGAAAGGCGCCTACGACGGATGGCACCCCGAGGCCCCATGGCCTTCCCCCCGTTCCATCCGGTCCCCCGGCCAATGGCCCAAGTCAGAACCCCTGGCGGGATTGAAATTGCTTCCCGCCATCCCGTGGGACGGAACCATGCGGGCCACCTGGAAACACGGGGAGGCGGCCGCCCTGGACCTGGCGGATCGCTTCGGCCGCGAGGCCGCCGCGGGTTATCTGGAAGGACGCAATTTCCCGGCGGATTTCGGCACCAGCCGCCTGTCGCCTTATCTGGCCAGCGGGGAGATTAGCCCACGGCAGGCTTGGCACGCCGTTCTGGAAGCGACTGGTTTGAAACCGGGAGCCAAACTTCCCGGCGGCGTGGAGCATTTTTTCAAGGAGCTGGGCTGGCGAGAATTCGCCTACCACCTGCTCTTTCACTTCCCGCACACCCACTCGCGCCCGCTGCGGGAAGACTACGATCGTTTCCCTTGGAAGAATGACGACAAGGCGCTGAAAGCCTGGCAAAGGGGTCGCACGGGCTACCCGATGGTGGATGCCGGCATGCGTGAGCTGTGGTCAACCGGGTGGATGCACAACCGGGTACGCATGATCGCCGGATCATTTCTGGTGAAAGACCTGATCCAAAACTGGCTAAACGGGGCGCGGTGGTTTTGGGACACGCTGGCGGACGCCGATCTGGCCAGCAACACCCTGGGATGGCAGTGGGTGGGAGGGTGCGGGGCCGACGCGGCTCCCTACTTCCGGGTGTTCAACCCGGTGGGGCAGGGTGAAAAATTCGACCCCGCGGGCGACTATGTGCGCAAGCATGTGCCCGAGTTGGCCAAAATGCCCGCCGAATATATCCATCGTCCATGGGAGGCGCCGCCCCTGGTGCTGGCCGAGGCGGGGGTGCGATTGGGCAAGGATTACCCCATGCCACTGGTCCAGCATGACAAGGCCAGGGCCGAGGCCCTGGCCGCGCTGGCCACCATCCGAAAGGCCTGATCCGGGGTCAGTTGCACTCGGGATCCAGTCCGTCCAGCAATTCGCTGAGCACGAACAGCTTGCCGGGCAGTGTGGTCATGTGGCTGCTGGGGATCCACGGGGTGGGCTCGTGCGCCAGCGTCATGCGCAGCGACAGGCCTTGCCACTGCATGCCGCGGCCCAGCATGCCATCGGCACCGCCGAGGATGCCGTCGCTTTGCAGGAAAAGGCCCGGCCCGATGGTGTTGGCAAAGGCCGGCACCCGCGTGGTCCAGCTCTTGAAGCTCGTCAGGGCGTTCTGCTCGATGGTGAGCGGGTGCAACTTGGCCCCCAACCGGTAGGTGTCGGCCGCCCATTCCCTGGCGGACGGGTACTCCCCCGCGAACTGGGGCTCCCAAAAGGCGATATGGCAGACCCGCCCTATCCCAAAAACCGTCACCAGCCTGGCCCCCTTGGACTTCAACTCGCCGATGCGGTCGGCGTAGGTGGGCAGTTTTTCCCGGGTGGCGAAATGCCTCTGGGACAGCGGAACCGTGGCCGCGCCCAACGGGCCGTAGAAGGCCTGCTCCATGGCGTGTTGAAAGGCCCCGGGATGGTCGCCGGGCAGGGTGTTTCCCTGGGCGTCGCTCCACTCGTCCATGTTGAAACCATGCACATGCAGGCAATCCACGCCCCATTGCTTTAGAAACCAGACAGCCCACCGGTACATGCCCATGGGCCCAACCGGGAGAATCATCGCCAACTGGCGGCCCTGCTCCTTCGCCTGCCGGATTTCGAGCGCGATGGCATGGCCCAGCATGGTGTCGAAATCAGCCAAAGTGCCGCAGGGTACCAGCTGAAATCCAGGATTCCACCAAGGCCTCGGCTTGGTAAGCCCCTCGCCACGCAAATCACCCAGCTTGTCAATAACCCCCAAATTCCAGCCGGCTGGAAAAAACCCTTCCATGGCGGAACCAGACAGGGTGGTGAGCAAATCCACAGGCATTCTCCCGGAAGCGATTTTGAATCCGGCTGGAAACCGAACACGCAAAAACTATAATCTCATATAAGAAAGCTGCAGGCTTTTGTAGCAAGGAATCCCTGACCTACCTCTCTGCCTTGGCAGGCCGGTCGTTGGGCTTGTTTCCGTTGTTGCCCGGTGTAGCTTTAACAGTCAATGGACTACTTCACCAAGGGATCCCTTGGGTTCGCCCGTCGCTCGGGAGGTTTGGGTGATGACTTTGCGTTGGATTCCAATGGCGTTGTTGAGTCTGGGCGTTGTGTGGCTGCCCGCCATGGCCCAGGAAAAAGCCGCTGAAAAGCCCAAGGAAGCCCCGAAAGAGGCCGCCAAGGAAGCTCCCAAGGACGCGCCAAAGGCTCCCGCCTCCTCCGGTGCCAAGGCCAAGCTTGCCTGGACCTTCACCAAGGACAAGACCTTCTATCAAAGCATGACCACCACCACCAAGCAGGAGCTGGTGGTTCAGGGCAGCAAGGTGAACCAGGAGCAGAAGCAAACCTTCCTGTTCGCTTGGACCCCCACCAAGCAGGAAGGCGACACCTGGACCCTGAAGCAGAAGATCGAGGCCGTGGAAATGGCCATCGATATCGGCGGAACCAAGATCGAGTACAACTCGAAGAATCCCTCCGGCCCCGGCAACCCGCTGAGCGAGTTCTTCAAGGCCCTGGTTGGCGCCGAGTTCACCGTGCTGCTCGACACCAAGGAAAACAAGATCATCAAGGTCCTTGATCGCGAGGAGTTCGTCAAGAAGCTGGTGAACGCCAACCCCGCCATGCAGCCGCTGCTCAACGGCATTCTGGACGAGAAGGCCTTCATCGACATGTCCGAGCCCACCTTCCGCGTGGTTCCGAACAAGGAAGTGGCCCAGGGCGACTCGTGGGAGCTGAAGAACACCCTGAAGCTCGGCCCCATCGGTTCCTACCTCAGCGACTACAGGTACACCTACAACGGCAAGGCGAACGCCCTCGACAAGATCGGCATCACCGCAACCCTGAAGTACGAGCCGGGCAGCAGTTCCTCGGGCGCCCTTCCCTTCAAGATCGAGAAGGCCACCCTTGAAAGCACCAAGGCATCTGGAGAGGTGCTTTTTGATTCCGCCAAGGGGCGCCCCGCCAAGTCCAGCATGACCATGGATGTGAAGGGCAACCTGACCATCGATATCAGCGGCACCAAGACTCCCGTGGAACTGACCCAAAGCCAGACCACCACCACGGAAACCTCCGACACCAAGCCCGGCGCCTGATATAGCCGGATCTGGTTACTACCAAAAAGCGGCGGGGCGGGAGATCGGACTCCCGCCCCGCCGCTTTTTTGGACCTCGAAAAAGCTGGTTGGATCAGTGCTTCCTGTCACCCAGTGGGTCCGCCAAATCGACGGCGGCCTGACGGGCCAGGACCTGCAGGGGAATCAACAAATCCGGCGGCCAGGGCGCGTGCCAGGCCATTTGCTTGCCGGTGGCGGGATGACGGACGCCCAGGGTGTGGGCGTGCAGGGCGATGCGGGGGAAATTCCCGCCATCGGGTCTGGGCCCGCCATGCAAGGGACGGTCGTAAATCTTCTCGGCGCAGAGCGGCGTTCCCGCCTCGCCCAAATGGATGCGAATTTGATGGGTGCGGCCGGTCTCCAGTTCGCACTCCACCCAGGTGAAACCGGTGAACCGCTGCACCACACGCACATGGGTGACAGCATGGCGTGAATCGGGGCCCTCGGGGCCGGTGCCCCG
>JAFMJU010000582.1 GCA_017853285.1 Gemmataceae bacterium | reverse complement strand
CGATTTCTTGCCGGCAGCCCCGGCCGGAGCCTTGGAGCTCGGAACCTCGATGGTGGCCTGTCTCGAAAAATTCCGGTGGCACGCCGAGGAGGTGGCGGCCGAGGAGGTGATCGGCGCCCCGCCGGAGGCGGTGGTCGAGGAAGGCAAACCCCACCTGCTGCTCGATGCCGCCGGGTGGACCCTCGGCATCCCGTCCAAAATCCTCTTGTGGGACAGGCGGGTCAAAAACCACCGGGTCAGTCCCCAAACCCGCGATGCCGTCGCCGAGTATGTCGAACGCAACGGCATGACCGACATCTGTGTCCGGGTCAATCAGTACGCTCCCCTCGAGGAATGGCGCCGCCTTTGCGATAACAGGGAGATCGGCTGGGGCTGGCGCTACACCGTGGGTGCCATGGGGGTGGCCGGCTACACCCTGTTCCCGGGCCGCCTGTTCGGCCGCGACAGGTACAACCCCTACACCAACAGCCTCTACATCTACTCCGATATTCCCTCACTGGGCATCCAGTCCGCCGCCTACGCCAAGGACCTGCGAACCCGCTCCCATCCCGGTACCTACGCCTTCGTCAACGAGTTGCCAGTGCTTGGCATGTGGCGCGAGACCATCGCCACGCAGGATGCGCTCGATTATGTGGCCGCCACTGGCGACCGCCAGGCGCGCGAGGAAAGCCTGGTCATCCTCTACCCCCATTACGGCTTGCTTGCCGGTGGTACCGTCGAGGGCGTGTTGCTCGGCTCCCCGCTCATCCCGCTCGGCGGCCTGGTGCTTGGCCATTTGTCCGGCCGCGCCAGTGCGCTGGTGCTGCCCGATGATGCCGTTGATGCCGGGGAAGGGGCAGAACTTTCTTCAAATATCCTGCAAACGGGCCAAAATCCCGTCAATGAAACGGCCGCGGATCAGGGCGCTGCCAAAAAGAAATAGTTGGTCTGGTCCCAGTACTGGTCCTCGAACTCCGCCCTGGTCATGGCCGACTTGCCGTGGCTCTGCAGCCACTTGCGCATGGTGAACAGCCGCATGCCGCATCCCTGGAACAGGTCGAACACATGTTCCGGCAGCGTCCCGTAGAAGTCGCTGCCGCCGATCCCGTGCTCGAACAGCGTGACAGGCTTCTGCCGCTCCAGCAGCTTCACCGCACCCTTCAGCACAGGAAGGTCAGCCCCTTCCACATCAATCTTGATCAGCTTCACGGGCGCGTCCGCTGGAAGAATGTCGTCCAGCTTCTCCACCCGCACCTGGATCTGCTCCACTGTTTCATCCGGCCGGTCATACCGCCGGGTGCGCAAGCCGCTGTACCCGTTGTTCGTCACCACATGGTGGAAGGTGGCCGATCCGGTGGTGTCACTCAGGGCCAGATTGTGCAGGTGCACCCGGGCGTTGTCCCGGAACATCGCCTGAAGATCCGCGAACAGGTGGGGCAGGGGCTCGAAGGCGTGGTGCTGGCCCCGCGGCGCGATCCGGGCCATCGCCCGGATGATCAGCCCCTCGTTGCACCCGATGTCCACCGCGGTCGAGTCGGGGGCCAGCACCCGCTCCATCACCTCCACCGCCTGCCGGTCATAGATGTGGTTCAGGGTGTTGGGTGGCCGCTCCGTCAGCGCCAGCCAGGTCCTGGTCAGGCTGCGCGAAACCACCTGCGCCATGGGCATCAGGGGCGTTCCAGCCAGACGCCGTTTCCACCGCGCCTTGAAACCGTGTTCAGGGACCGTCATTTTCTGGTTTCCTGTTCCCCGTCTTGCGGTTTCTGGCTATTCGCGATGCTCAATACTTGAACGATATCTGCACGAACCCCATGCTGCTGTCCGAGACCTTCCCCGTGTTCTGCAGGAAGTCTCCGCCATTCAGCGTGCAGTATCCAGTCAGCACATCCGTCCGGGGTCCCAGGTGGAAATTCACGATCAAGTCCCACTCGTCGCCCACATAGTAACCCGCCGAACCGGTCTTGCTCAGGCGCCCGGGCTGGCCGCTCGCGAAGTAAAGGGCGTCACCGGCCGAGGCTAGCCAGAAATTGTAGTGTTGCACCCAAAAGGTGATCGACTTGGTCGGATAAAAATACATGACCTGGCTAACCGATTGGATGTTTTGCCGGGCCACAAGGTCGGTCCAGCCCAGGTAATAGTGACTGAATGGGAATAATTGCTGGAAGGTGTTGTTCGGCCCCTCCCTGAATTTCCGTGAGCCCGATGCGTAGTCGTAATAGATCCACCCGGTCGGCGCGGTGGGTAACGAGGTAAAGTTCCGCCCCAGGCCCGCCGTCGCCATTCCCGCTGTCAGCGGCTTGTCATTGTAGACCGTGCCCATTTGAATCGCCGCCTCGGCGTCGTGCAGCCAGTCGTTGTTGTTGCCCGAGGTTCGGCCGCCCAAGGTCACGAAGTTGCCGCGTACCAGCGGTGTTCCGCCCTGTTCCACAAAAAGCTTGTCGTTGTTGTACCAAAGCGCGTAACAGTCCGTGGAATTGTCCTTGTCGATTTTCCGCGTCCACCAAAAGCCGGTGAAATTGCAGGAG
>JAFMJU010000075.1 GCA_017853285.1 Gemmataceae bacterium | reverse complement strand
TGGTCGCCGACCCGGGTGAAAACAGGAATCTGATCGCCAGCAAAGACCATCAAAAGGTGTTGCAGGACCTGAAAACCGAGCTTGGGCGGCTGGAAAAGGAGCTCGGCCTGCCGGACAGCATGCCACTGGACCTTGGTATCGGCAAGGCGTTACCGGATCAGGCGATACGGTAGGGAAAAGAAAAACCCTCCCGGTTTGGGAGGGTTCTTGTTTTTTTAGGTACGGGCAGATCCACCTTTATTCTTTCCCCTTCATCTCCTTGATCCAAATATTCCTGAAGCTCATCGGTTTGCTGGCGTCGCCATGCGACTGCAGCTTGATGGCGGCGGTGTCGTAGGGTTTGTACTTTGGCTGGCCGATGAAGGCGGTTTCCCCCTTCAGAACGAAGCGGTCCTGGACGAGGACGCCGTTGAACAGCACGGTGACTGTGGCGGGGCTTTCCAGGGAACCATCGGACTTGAAGCGCGGGGCTGTCCAGGTGACATCGTAAGTCTGCCACTCGCCTGGTTTGCGGCTGGGGTTGGCCAGCGGGATGGCCTGCTTGTAGATGCTCGCGGCCATGCCGTTGACATAGGTCTCGTTCTGGTGGCTGTCGAGGATCTGCAATTCATACCCGGCATCCCCGCCGCCTGTGGAGGCGAGGAACAAACCGCTGTTGCTGCGAGCCTGGCCCTTGAATTCAGAGTTGTCAGGGAACAGGAACTCGAGGTGGAGCTGGTAGTCCTTGAACTTGCGCTTGGTCTCGATGTTGCCTGTCTTCTTGTTCACCACTAGCACGCCATCCTTGAGGATCCAGTCGGCGGGCTTGCGATTGCCGGTGTTGATCCATTCATCGAGGTTCTTGCCATCGAACAGGATGATCGCCCCCTCGGGGGCGGGAGTTTCCTTGTAGGGCCCTGGCTGGACCACCGGCGGAACCGGTGTCCATGCCTCGGTGTCCTCGGGCTTGGGACGCGCGGGTTTATCCTGTGCGAAAACCAGATTGGAAACGCCCAGCAGGGCGGCCAGGGCCAAGGGCAAAGGCTTGAGCATGTGAAGATTCCTTGAAAAGTCAACCGATGGACAAAGGAAGGACTGATCCTATCCTCAGAAAACCGAACAGAAAAGAGCCGGGGGGCGCCACCCGGTTGAGTGGCGCCCCCCGGAGTTTTTTCACAAACTGTCAAGCCTTGGTGGGTCGACCCAATTCTCCTGCCAGCATCGCGCCCACCATTTGACGGAACGCCAGGCTGCCATTGGTTTGCACACCCGGGACAGGCGCGGGTTTCGACTGAAGTGTCGCCTGGGCCGTTGCAGTCGTTTTTGGTTTGGGAGGCACAGCCACCTGAACCTGGATTTGGGTGTCACCACGGGTGAAGGAGGCCTTGGGGCCTTGCACCACCTTGCCATCGGCCAGGGTGAGCCGGACTTGGTAATCCCCCAGGCGCAACCCTTCCAGCACGCCGAAACGGTACTGGCCCTGGGGATTGGTGGTGGCGGTGGCGACCACCTGCCCGTCAGTCAGGGAGACCAGTTCCACCCTCACCTGGCCCAACCCGTTTTCGCCGCGATCCTGCCTTCCATTGGCATTGCCATCGGCAAACACCATTCCCGAGAGTTCGGCCTTGAAGACAAAGGCGTTGGGTTGCAGGTTGGTGGTGCCGCTGTTGCGGGCGATTAGTGCGGATAGCGAGGTGCGTTGCACCTCGTTCAGATCGGCACCTTTGAACTTGTTCTGGTACCAGAAACGATCACCATCACGCAGCCGGGTGAACTGGTCGGCGATGATGGCGCGAGCCGTAGCCCCCACACTGGCACCGGGCAAGTGCTTCTCCGCCAAAACACCCACCCACAGGTCGATCCGATTCACGGATCCGTAGACCTCCTTCAGTTTGGCCTGCAGCGCCTTGTCATCGGTGATCTGGCTGAAATCCGTCACCTTGGGCAGGCCGTAGGCGGCGCGGGTGGTGTTGTAGTCGTTCAGGCCGTGGTCGCGGCCGCGTTGGATGTTCAGCGCCGCCAGGTCGAGGCCGCCCTGTCCGGGCTGGCCGAACAGGAAATCGCGCAGCTCGTCCACCACTTTGAGATCGACCTCCTCGCTGGGATCGCTGGCCAGGTATTTGAGGACGCCGTCCACCCCCAGGGTTTTGACAATGGTGGGATTGAAGAAGGCGTCTTTGAGGGACACCGGCGGTGCCAATTCCTTGCCGTTGTTGTCCAGGAACTGGATGTCGCTGCCCACAATGCTGTGGCCGAAGCGGAATCCGGCGGTGGCGAACTCGTTGGCGATGGCCGGGTTCACCTGTGGCTTGTAACCGCTGTAGGGCTTCAAACCGGCAGGGCCAAGCAACGAAGGCAGCCATTCGTTGTAGGTGATCACCTGAACCTCCGCGATCACCCAGGCGCGCGCCTGCTGGTAGATCTGCTCATCGGTCCAGGTTGGGTTGGCCTTGGCGAATTGCGCGGCCAAGCGGTTGTGTTCCCGCAGGAAAACGGTGTGCAGGCTGGTCAATTCGGGATTTTCACCCACGCGCACATCGCCGGCAAGGAAATTGCCGGAGGCATCGGTGGGCAGCAGGTTGCCGGCGCTGGTCTTCATCTGTCCGCCGCTCAGCGTGCGCAGGGAGTTGGCGGTGGTGGTATCGGATCCATAGATCATCGAGCCGTCCAGCCAGGCGGTGATGCTGTTCACCTGTTGCCTGGGGTTGGCGGCGCTGGTGCCGGTCTTGGCATCGAACTCCGACCGGTTCATCGGGATGGTTTTGGTTCCGGTCCCGGCCGGGTCGAACGAGGGGTCGCCGCTTGGCACCGGGATGGGAAGCGCCTCCGCCTTGCCGGTGTTGGTCAGGTCCATGTCGTGATCGATGAACTGGCCCCAGGCGTAGACCATGGCGCTGAGCAGGCGGTCGCTCGAGGTGCTTTGACCGTCCTGGTCGCTGAGCGCATTGCTGATGGCGCGGGCGCTTGGCAGATCGGCCCCGGCGGGTGTGGAAACGCCGTCGGCATAGGCGGCTGGTGCGATGCGGATGTAGTCGGTGCCTGTCTGGCCCCAGGCGGGGTTGGCCGTGTTGTTGCCGGAGCCATCCACCGAGTAAAAGGGCCCCAGCACCGCCGGGACGGCCCGTTCCTCAAGGGCCATCAAGTTCAGGCGGGCCGCGGTTTTGGGGCGGTTTGAACCTGAAGAGAACCTGAAGCCAAGGAATGACAGGGGCAAAAAGCTGGTCAGTTGGCTGAAACGGCCCATGGCTGATCCTCCGAAGTGGCACCGATCGGGTGCTTGCCGCCAAGGCCACCGGGTCGATGTGACAGTGGAACGGGGCCTTGGTGTGGCAACGGTAGGTCAGGTTATGGGGCTGTCAAAAACTTCAGGTGGATTTCAGGTTCGGTTCAAAACCCGTTGCCGTCGGGGCGGAGGGCCAAGGGCCTGTCATCCGCTGTTCCGCCGCTCTTCAAGCTCCTGCCAGCGTTGGTAGAGCTTCTCCACCACAGTCTGCTGCTCATCCATCAATCGGCAGGCTTCAGCCAGGATCAAATGCCCGGCGTTGGCGGACCGTTCCACCTCCTCGTGCAGCTTGGCCAGCAATTCCTCGGCCGCCAGCAGCTTGGCCTCCATGCCATCCAGTTCTTCCTGTTCCCGGTTGCTCAACCGCTTTCGGGCCTTGGACCCGGCCTTGACCGGGGCCGCGGAGGATTTGGCGGCGGCTTTTGCCTGCGCCTTTTCCTTTTGCTCGAGTGCCTGCTCATAGGCGGTCAGCCACTGGTCCACGGAGCCGTAGTTGCCCGAGCCCCCCTCGCCATCGAGGCCGACCACCTCGGTGCAGATGCGGTCCATCAGTTCCCGGTCATGGCTGACCAGCACCAGCGCCCCGGGGAAGCTTGCCAGGGTTTCCTCCAGCACCTCGAGCGCGGGGATGTCGAGGTCGTTGGTGGGCTCGTCCAGTAGCAGCAGGTCGGCGGGCTGCACCATCATCTGGGCCATGCGCAGGCGCGCCTGCTCGCCGCCCGACAGCGCGCCCACCGCCATGTCCAATTGCTCGTCCTTGAACAGGAATCGCTTGGCCCAGGCCAGCACATGGTAGGACTTGTCCTGGAATTTGACGGTGTCGCCGTTGGGGCACAGCGCCTTTTTCAGGTTCTGCAGCGGATCCAGCGCGGTGCGGCCCTGTTCGAACATCACGGTGCGCAAATTTTCTGCCGACACCACCGTGCCGGCGTCGGGCTTGTGCTCGCCGGAGAGGGTGCGCAACAGCACCGACTTGCCGCTGCCGTTGGGGCCCAGCAGGCCCAGTTTCATGCCCGGGGTGAGGATCAGGTCGATGTCCCTGAAAAGCTCGCGGCCACCCATCTGCTTGGCCAGCCCGGTCACTGTGAGCAGCTTGCGCGTCTGCCTGCCGGTGGCGGCGAAGGAGATGCCGGCAGGCCCCGCCTGGGAATTGCGATATTTCAGTTCGGCCAATTCTTCCCGGCGCTTGTGGGCGTCCTCCACGCGCGAGGCCGCCTTGCGGGTTTGGGCGGCCGCCTTCCTGCCCAGCCATTCCGTCTCCCGGCGCACCTGGTTGGCCACCGCCTCCTGCTGACTGGCCTGCCCCGTGAGGAATTCCTCCCGGCGGGTCGCGAAGTCCTCATAGGAACCCTTCGACCGGAAATAGCCCGCCGGGTAGACCTTGTTGATTTCAAGAATCTCATCGGCCACAGCGCGCAAAAAGGCGCGGTCGTGGGTCGCCACCAGGTAGCCGAAATTCGAGGAGCGCAGCAGGCGCTCCAGCCACAGGATGCCGGGAAGGTCGAGGTGGTTGGTCGGCTCGTCCAGCAGCAGCAGGTCGGGCTCGAAAGCCAGTTCCCTGGCCAGGCTCAGGCGCTTGCGCCAGCCACCCGATAGTTTCTCGGCGACCAGGTCGTGGTCGTTGAATCCCACCCGGGTGAGGTGGATGGCGGCCCGGGTCTCCCGTTCGTAATCCTCCAGATTCTCGCCCGCCAAGGCGTCGACAATCACCTCGCGCAGGGTTTTGCCGGGCTCAAAACGGTCATCCTGGGCCAGATAGCCGATCCGGGCCCCTTTCCGGGCGGTGCGAATTCCGGAATCAACAGGTTCCCGGCCGGCCAGCAGTTTCAGGAGGGTGGATTTGCCGGCGCCGTTGGGTCCGATCAAGCCGATGCGTTCGCCCACGGCCAGATCAAAAGACAGATCCTTGAAAAGGGGGCGTTGGCCGAAAGCCTTCGTCAATCCCTGCACACCCAACAGCACACTCATGCGATAACCCCAAAAAGCAAGGATTCCCCAAGCCAGGCCCTGGCTGGGGAATCCTTCATGCTAGCACGCCTTAGCTCAGGCTGCGGGCCGACTGACCTCGAAACGCACGACCGGGATCTTCAGCGAACGCACCCGGTCGAGTTCGTCCAGCAGGCGCTGCAGGTCGTGCCGCAGGATGACATCGTGGCAGCAACTGGCCCGGTCGCGGATGGCGTCGAGCTCCTGATCCGACAAAACCTTGCGGGGTGTGATCTCCGGCATGGCTGGCCCTTCCTTTCGGGAGAGAGTTCAAGCCTGCCCCGCCGGAGGGAGAGGGTCAATCGGGTGGCCATCCCCGACTTTCAGATGGCCTGACGGCCATGCCGCGTGGTTTATTTATTCCGATCCTGAGGGCGCATTTCCAGCTTGTCGGCCACATCGCCATTCTTGCGGTCCCCGGTTTGGTTCTGCGGAAGGTAGGCGCGCACATATTCCAGGGTGGCCTTGGCGCCGTCCACCCGCACCCGCACATGGCCGGACGGTGGGATGAAGGTCCCACGGATGTAACCGTATTCATCGACATTGCGCAGGCGGTCACCGCCCTGATGGCCGGGCTGGGGCACCATGATGTAGGCAACCCCGTCCAGTTCCTGCCGGGCATAGAAGTGGTCGTGGCCGTGGAAAACGGCATCCACCTGGTGCTTCACCAGCAACTGGTGGATGGGCATCGACCAACCGGGCCGGCGGGTCTTGAACTCATCCTTGCCGTCCTTGCCCTTGCCGCCCCACTCGTAGAGCGCGGCTGCCTCGGAACCGCCTCGGGCCGAATCATCCAGGCCACCCACCAGATGGTGGATGAACACGAACTTGTGGAGCGCCTTGGACGAGGCCAGAGTCTTTTCCAGCCACTTGTATTGCTCCTCTCCCAGCGTGCGCGCCCAGTTGCCATCGGGGCTCTCGCGCCGGGTGCGCCCGGTGCTCCAGAACGGGTCGAGCGCGATCATCAGGGCATCACCCCACTGCCAGGCGTAGTAGTTGCCCAGCTTGCCAAGGGGCGGCTTGGGGGTGTTGTTCCCGGAATAGAAACCGTCGGGAAGCACGGGGGGGAAATACTTGTGGCGGGTCTGGCAAGACCAGACGGCCATGCTGTCGCCGCTCGCGGAGTACCGGTCGAGCCGCTCTCCGTCATGGTTGCCGGGGACGAGGAACACGGCGGCTCCGGTGCCGATGCGGCCGAAGTAGTAGCGCTGCGCGATGTATTGTGGCAACGCGTCCTGGTATTTGGGGTACTTGTCGGTCATGAAGGTGTCGCCCAGATCGACATGGAAATCGGGCTTGTCGGCCAGGGCGTTGGCCAGCGTTTTCTCGTAGAGGGCGGCGCGGGTGCCCTGATCGAGGTGCGAGTCGGCCTGCAGCGTGAAAGTGAAGGGAGAGCCCGGCTTGCGCTGGGTGTGGAAACGGCCGGAGGCCGCGGTCTTGAAATCGCCCTCACCCGGCTTTTTGGTCAGCAGGGAGTAGGTGTATTCGGTGTCGGGCGCGAGGTTGTCGAGCAGGAACAAGGCTGGCTTGTCGTTCTCCAGCTTGCGCGGCGCGGTTTTTCCCGGGCCGAAATCAATCCGCGCCTCCAGATCGGTGTAGGCCATCACACTGGCGGTGATGGATCTGTCGGTGGGTCTCGACAGGATCAGGTCCACGGGATGGGCGGGCGCGGGGCCGGCGAACTCGTGCTTGGGCCCGCCGGTCTTACCCTGTCCCTTACCCTTGCCTTTACCTTGGGTTTCTCCCTTTCTTTGGGACTTGGAATTATCCGGCTGTTTTCCGGGTGGCTGGGCCCCGGCGGCATTATCCAGCGCGGCCCAGGCGGTGAATGCCGCCAGCATTGAAAAAACCATGGCGCAACGGAAAAGAGGCATGGGTATTCACCCGTGAAGTCAATGAGGATTGGAAGCAAGCGAGATGATTATTCGACATCAGCGGGTGGTTTTTTCTTGTTGGCGCCGGGCTTCTTGTTGCCACCGCCGCCACCCATGCCGCCGCGCTTGGAGGGCGGCGGCGGCTTGGACGGGTCGTAGTCGGGGTTGGCTGTGGGCAGTTGCGCGTTGACCTGGGTGAGGTAATCCGCCAGGCGGGCCTTCAGCCTTGCGGTTTCGGTGGGCATTTTCGACGCCAGATCGGTCCGCTCGCGCAGGTCCTTGCCAAGGTCATACAGGGCCACCCGGTTGTCCTCGTAAAACCGGATGAGTTTCAGGTCGCCTGAAATGATCGCGGAGTGGGGTGTGTCACCCTGGTAGTGGGGGAAATGGAACACCAGTTCCTCGCGGGGCCGGGTCACTTTCCCCTTGCCATCGTTTTTCAGCACGGGGACGATGCTGCCGCCCTCGATACCCTTCGGCAACCTCGACGAGGGGACGCCGGCCCAATCGCAGAAAGTCGGGAGCATGTCGTAGCCGACGATACGGGTGTGGCTCCAGGAGTTCGGCTGGATTCCGGGGCCCCGAATGATGAACGGCACCCGGATGCCACCCTCGTAGACATCGCCCTTTCCGCCATTGAGGGCGGCCCGTCCCGCGCCACCACCTCCACCGCCACCGTTGTCGGATGTGTAGATCACAAAGGTGTTGCCGGCGAGGCCCAATTGGTCGATCGACTTGAGCAAGGCCCCCACCCCGGTGTCGAGATCCTCGGCGATGGCGGCGCGCGCCGAGTTCTTGCCATCGGCAAGCTTCTCGTATTTGGCCAGCGTGGCCTTGTTGGCGTTCTCGGCCGCGTGCAGGGCGTTCCATGAGAGCTGGATATAGAAAGGCTTGCCGGCCTTGCGGCTTTTTTCCATGAAGGCGGCCGCCTTTTTTGCCATGCCGAAGATGTCGACCGGGTTGGGATCCTTGTACTGGAAGGCGTGCTCGTTGCCGGTGTCGCCGTCGCTCTCGTCATAGCCGTGTTTTTCCGGACCGCCGCCGCTGATGTGCCATTTGCCGTAATGGGCGGTGGCGTAGCCGGCCCCCTTCAGCAATTCGCCGATGGTGGTCTCCTGCTGGCTGATCGATTTGATCAGTCTGGGTTCGATGAGTTTCCTGCCCGATTCGGCCGGGGCGGCCTTGGTCCAGTGGAGCTGGGCCGGGCTTTTGCCAGTCTGGATGCTGATGCGCGTGGGGGAACAGACGGGCGCCGGGGAGTAGGCGGCGCTGAAGCGCATGCCCTGGGCGGCAAATTTTTCCAGGCAAGGTGTCTGGATGATGGCGTTTTTGGAACCGGGCACATCGGGATGCATCGGCACCGACAGGCCGTTCCATCCTTGGTCATCCGCCATCATGAAAATGATATTGGGCCTGTCGGCCGCCCGGGCCAGGGTGGAGACGGCCAATATGGCCAGAACATACAGGTGACGCATGACTCTTCCTCCCAAAATGGATCAATCGCGGGGACGGCGTTGGCCCGGGCCGGTTTGGGCGGCTTCGGCCCTGGTGATCTTGCCCGCCTTTTTCCTGTCTGCCTTCTCGAACATCTTCAGCATGAAGCCTTCCAAACCGGCCTTGGTGATGGTTCCATCCTTCTCGGCGAATTCCTCGTTGTGACCCTTCACGAAGCCGGCCAAGGCGGAGCGTGATCCGGGCCCCTTGCCCTGGTATTCTTCCCGGGTTAGTTTGCCGTTCTTGTCGGTGTCGAAGCCGTTGAAGGTCTTTTCCACCTCTTTCTTCACCTCGGCGGTGGTGATCACGCCATCCTTGTCGGTGTCGAGTTCATCAAAATGGGCTGCGAACCAGGGTTGCCGTCCGGGATCGCCCATGGGCGGGCCACCCGGGCGGTTATCGCCGGCCCCACCCGGGCCCCCGGGGCCGCGTGGTCTGTCACCCTTGCCGTCCCCCATCGGCCGGCGGCCGCCGCCTCCCGGTCCTCCCGGGCCCCGGCCACCACCACCGCCACCGGGGCCACCCCGTCCCCCAGGTCCCCTGGACTGGTAGGTGGAAACGCTTTCCTTGCCGTTTGGCTCGATGAACCGGAAGGTCCAGCCACCATCAGCGTTGCGGTTGTACCGGACCCGGTGCGTGCCGTCGGGCAGACTGTAGGAAAGGGTGTAGGTTTTTTTGTCATCGTCGCGGTCGAAATCGATGATCTTGGCGCCACGCAACGGGGGGAGTGCCGGGCGCACGGAACCGGAGGCACGCGGTTGGGGATCAACCTGGTCTTCCCGCACGGTCACCTCGCCGCGCATGCCGCCATTGATATACGGATACCTGCGCGTGGAATAGTACTTGTAACCATCGGCCTCCTCGCGGCCGTTGAAGGCATCGAGATTTTTGGGCTCATTGCCGGAGGCGTCGGCATAGCCCAACAGCGGGTAGCCATCCAGCCCGTAGCCGATCGGGTTGCCCTTGCCCGTCACCTTTTCCAGGTGGACCGGGCCGATGTGGTAGTGGTAATCGTCACCCCGCCCGCAGTGGCCACCAAAATTATCCAGTTCACCGGCGATCAGGGTGTCGGTCCTGCCATCGTTCTTGATGGGGTTGAAGATCGGAACCCCGTTGACCGCCAGCGCGATGGCGCCGCGGAACAGGGCGGTCTTGGCGGAAACCGGGTTGGCTGCCTTTTTGGGGAAAAGCGGAATACGCCAGGCGTTTTCGCCGGTGTAGGGCTGGGGGATGGGTACCTGCTGTTGCCAGGCACGGATTCCCACCATCATCTGATGGTCGGGAATGCCGTTGCTCTCGACATACAGGAACCTTTCATCCTCCCGCAGTTTCACCTTTTCACCGAATGGCTCAAAATGCTTGCGGGCGTTGGAGGCTTTTTGCTGTTCCACACCGACGGCCACCAAGGCGACGAGGCCGAGACAGGCTGCGGCACCTGCATAAGGCATGAACCGAAGTTTTTCCCGCGCCCGGATGACGCACCAGAGCGTGCCTCCGAAAGCGAGCAGCACCAGCAGGGCCGGCCAACCGTCGAAGTCGACCGTTTCCAGGGTCGGAAAGGACACACCATCCGCGCTGTTCAATCGGCTGATACGCTCCACTTGCGAGTCGACCCACTGCCTGTCAGTTGGGGCGAGGGTGGCGTAATCAATCCAGGCCATGGTGGAATCGGGTCGGTAAACCCCCACCTTGCCTTCCCGAAGCAGGGCGAAATCACCCCGCATCAGTTCGGCCCCGGAAACATCCCTCCAGACCCGGGCAGGTGTGCCGTGATCGTGCCCCGGGTGGGCCTTGGCTTGGTGACCCAGGGAGGCAATAAAAATCAGCAGCAGGGCGCCGAGGATACGCGTTTTCATTTGCCTTCGCTCCAGGGCAACGCCCCCTTGATGTCTAGATTCGGCTTGGTGTTCCAACGGGGTTTCCATCCGGGTTTGTCCACCCGGTGCCTGAAGATCACGGTGTTGTCGAGGTCGATATCATCGGTCCAGATGAATTTGGCCCCCTTGAAGTCGGCCTTGTAGAAGGGATCCTTCGGGTTCACCTGTTCCTCCGTGTACTCCCGGGCGTTTTTCCAGGCGCTGTCGTCGAAGTCGGTGGTGAACCAGTTGGCCGGGATCGGCTCGCGGCGCACCTTGGGGTTTTTCACATCGCGGTCGAGCGGCCCGGTGAAGAAGGCTTTGGCCTTCCAGTTGGCATTGGTGACCGTGCCATCGGAGAACTTCAGGCAGAAACCCCCGTCGCCGATGTTGGTGCCATATTCGAGGCCGGTTTGCGGATCGGCATTGTCCCGGGCCATCACCGCGATGGTCATGGGGTATTCGGGCAGGATATCCACCGAAACCACATTGTGCGGGATGAACTCGATCGGGTCAGTGGCTGTCAGTTTGCCGTTGATGTAGAGAATGAACCAGTTGTCGGCGTAGATGTTTGCCTGGACCGTGTCGGACATCGCGGGCTTGATCAGGCCGGGAGGCCCGCCCTTTTTCTTCTGCTTGTCACCCTTGCCCCCACCTTTGACAGGGCGATCTCCCGGGGGTTGTGCCTGGGCGTCAGACCCTTCGATCAGGGTCAAACCCCACAGGGACAATGCAAACAACAGAACC
>JAFMJU010000581.1 GCA_017853285.1 Gemmataceae bacterium | reverse complement strand
CCCCTCGCTGGGTTCCATCGTCGCCCGGGAATGCGGCCCCAGAGCCCAGGGAATGCCTGCCTATGTGGGCCTGCCAAACGCCTCCAGCATCGGTTTGGTCCCCGGATATTTCGGGGGGCATTTTCTTGGGAAGTCTTTGGACCCATTCATGCCGGGAGGAGATCCGAACCAACCGGGGTATGCGGTCCGAAACCTGGACCTGGCCCAAGGGCTTTCGATGGGTCAACTGGAAGACCGCCGTACCCTCCGCCATCGATTTGACCAAATGTCCAGGGCATTGGATGAGCTCCCCCTCAAAAGGACCATGGACGGTTTTGACGGGCAGGCCCTTGAGTTCCTGCAGAGGCGGGCAGCCCTTGATGCCTTCCGAATCGATCGGGAGGAAAGCCGGTTGCGCGACCGTTACGGGCGGAATGCATGGGGCCAATCCGCCCTTTTGGCCCGAAGGTTGGTTGAGGCCGGGTCCACCTTTGTCACCCTGACCTACGGCGGTTGGGATCACCATTGGGACCTGAAAAAAGGCATGGAAAATTACCTGCCGATGGTGGATTCCGCTGTCGCTACCCTCATCGAGGACCTCCACGCCAGGGGCCTTTTGGATGAAACATTGGTTCTGGTCATGGGGGAATTCAGCCGCACCCCAAAAATGAACGACGGAGGCAACGGCGGCCCCCCCGGAAGCATGGGAACGCCAGGAAGAGACCACTGGGGCAACGCGATGTCCATTTTGGTGGCGGGAGGCGGCACCAAACCGGGCTTGGTGGTCGGAGAAACCGAGAAACTGGGACAATCACCCAAATCCCGCCCCATCACCCCCCGCGAATTGCACGCCACTGTTTACCGATTGCTCGGGATGGACCCAAATCTGATGCTGATGGATCCATCCGGCCGACCTATCTCACCCCTGGAACAAGCCCAGCCGATATCCGAGCTAATCTAATAAATACAAAGAGAAATATATAATTATAAAAAACTAGGTATTTTGTTCCCATTCCACCATTTCAAGCGGTTCAACTGCCCTTTGCGCTTGGAGCGGACGCTGCTATCTTTCCGAAGAGAGATGCAGGCAGTAAACACCCCGGAAGATCATTCCGGGGTTGCTGTTTTTTTTATTTTTCGTTGATTCGGCGCGGAAGGTGGTCCAGCAACCATGCCCAAGCAGAAAAGTCACAAGGCCTCCCGCAAGCGGTTCCGTGTAACCGCCACAGGCAAACTGAAGCGGTCCCAAGCGGGAAAGAAGCACTTGAACACCCACAAGTCGCGCAATCGCAAGCGCCGGCTTCGCGGAGGTTTGGTGACCGACACCGCGATCGCCAAGAAGTATGTGAAAGCCCTGCTCGGCGTCAGCTGAGTAACCTTTCCCGCCTGAAGGCACAATTATTTTTGAACCGGGGTATTCACCATGAGTCGAGCTAGAAGTGGCAAGACGGTCCTTAGGCGGCGCGCCCGCCTTCGGAAGCTCACAAAGGGCTTCCGCGCTGGCCGTCATAACCTGCACCGTCAGTCCGAAGTGGCCCTGATGCGGGCCCGGGCTTACGCTTACCGGGACCGTCGCGTGCGCAAGCGCGATTTCCGGCGCTTGTGGATCGTGCGCATCAGCGCCGCCTGCCGCATGAACGGGTTGCGTTACAGCCAATTCATCGCCGGATTGACCAATGCCGGGGTTGAGCTCGATCGCAAGAGCCTGTCCCAGTTGGCCATCCACGATATGGACGCCTTCAAGGCCGTTCTCGAAGTGGCCAAGAAGCACTTGCCCGCCGGCCTGAAAAACGGCTGATTCACCCATGCAGGTGCTGGAAGATCTCGAGGCTAAGGGTCTCGCCGAGTTGGCGCAAGCCACCGACGAGGCCCTTCTTCGTTTGTGGCACACCAATTGGCTGGGCCGCGCAGGGCAGATTCCTACTGCACTGAAGCGGGTCGCCGAGATCCCCCCCCAGGAGCGCAAGGCCTACGGCCAAGCCGCCAACAGGGTCAAGGAGGCGCTCACCAACGCTTATGGAAAGGCGTTGGATCGTGAGCGCGAGGCCGCGCTCGAGCGTGAACTGCAAGCCCCTCCCCTCGACCCCACCCTGCCCGGGAGGACCGCCCACCGTGGCGGCTTGCACCCTTCCACCCTGACCCTTCGCAGGATCCTCCGCATTTTCGGCGACTTGGGCTACCAGGCGTACCGCAGCCGCGAGGTGGAGGATGACGAGACGAATTTCGGGCTGCTGAACATGCCGCCGCACCACCCCGCGCGCGACATGTGGGACACCTTTCACACCACCACCCCCGGCTTGTTGCTGAGGACGCACACCTCTCCCGGCCAGATTCATGTCATGCGTGAACGGGCCCCGGCGCCCATTCGCGTGGTGCTTCCCGGCATGTGCCACCGTTACGAGCAGATCACCGCCCGCAGCGAAATCATGTTCCATCAGGTGGAAGGCCTGTGCGTGGGCGAGGGAATCACACTGGCGGACCTGAAGGGCACGCTTGAGATCTTCATCCGGCGGATGTTCGGGGACTCCCGCCGGATG
>JAFMJU010000580.1 GCA_017853285.1 Gemmataceae bacterium | reverse complement strand
TCGAGCAGCGAGCCCTGGCGGTCTTTGCCATCCTGGAGCTGCTTGAAAAAATGGGCAAGTTGGCGGCTGAGGAACAGGTCGTACCTGGCGAAATTCAACTGGCCCGCCTTGTCGCCGGCGTGGGACAGGTTGTGGTGTGTGGCTGACAGGCCGAGCTTCAAGGGGAAGGTGTCGCTGATACCCATGCCATCTTCGCGGTTGAGCATGAAGACGACCGATCGGGTGATGTCGGCATCGAACGCCAGTGTGATCAGGTCGAACATGTTGCGGTAGTATTCGGCGGGATCACCCTCGTTGGTGGCATCGAGGTTGAGGTGCTTAAAGTCCTGCTTTTTCAGCGGGATATCGATCCATTTTTCGGATGCGATCAGGCGGGATTCAACCTCACCCAATGAGGTGAGGTATTGCTCCATCCGCTCGCGGTCGGAACTACCTAATTGGCTATTGAAGGATTTGGCGCTGGCGCTGACCGCGTCCACCAGACGGATCTGGCGGCGGAGGCGCTCCCTTTCATCCTGCAGTGAGGCCTTGTCGCCGCGGAAGAGGCGATTGAAGACCCGACGGGGATTGTTCTCCGCCGGAATGGGCCGGCCCTCGAGGCTGTAGGAGATGGTGCCGGTGCGAGACAGGAAGCCGGTGCCGGCATCGATGGAAAGGACCAGCGACGGTTGACGGCAGAATTGGCGAGTGTGACGGGCGATAACCTGGTCGAGGCTGACGGAGTTGTAGGTGCCCGGCTTTGGGTTATGCAGGGGTGCGCCGGTTAGCCACATGTCGGAGCAGACATGCGGATCGGCCTTGGGGCCGCTGGGATGATAAAGGCCACCCAGGAAACTGAGCCGGGATTTGAATGGCGCCAAGGGCTCGGTAGATTTGCCGAATTCGAACTGGCCATCCTTGGAATTGGACGGGAACCAGCTCCATTCTGGGATGCCGTTTTCGGGCCGGGGTAGCGCCATGCCGTTGGCGGTGTAGAGGGCGCAGAATCGGCGGGGAATCTGGCCGCTGACCTCGTCTCCCATGGCCTCCAAAACTGGCAGGGCCAGGGAAACGCCACCAATGCCACGCAGGAAGGCCCGGCGGTTCAACTTGCGCGTGGCATACATTTTTTACTCCCTTTCGCACGGCCCCGGTCAAACCATTATGCCTGATGGTTTGACCGGCGTCATTTTTCCAGGAAAACCGGGCTGTTCGCCACCAGGTGAATCATGTCGCGGACGCGGTAGCCGGTCGGTTTCAACTTCAGACACTGCTTCCGGAGGCTTTCCAGTTCGTTGAAGGAGAGGCTCCTACCGGTTGCGTACACGGCCAGGTTTTTGGCAAATCCGAAGGCGACTTGATCGAGGCGGTCATCGGCGAGGTGTTTGCGCAATTCCTGAAAACCGGAGACCCCCTTGCCATCGGGCAGGGTGGAGCTTGAGTCGACCTGAACGGCCTTGGCCAAGCCGCCGGCGTCGAACTCCTCCAGCGGTATGCCCCATGGGTCGACCTTGGAGTGGCAACCGGCGCAGCCGGGCTGGTTGCGGTGTTTTTCGAGGCGCTGGCGCAGGCTGAGGTTTTTTGTGTCTTCCTTCAGGGTGGGCACATTGGGCGGCGGGTCATCAGGCGGTTCGGACACGATTTTGCGGGCCACCCAGGCACCGCGCTTCACGGGGTTGGATTCGCGGCCATCGGACAGGCCGGCAAGGATGGCGGGTTGGGACAGCAGGCCACCCAGCTTGTTCTGGCGATGAACCACGGGCACGAACTGGAACCCGGAATGCACCTGATCACCCAGGCCGTAGTAATCTGCCACCACCTCGTTGGCCAGCAGAAAATCGGATTCGACCAGATTGCGCACCGGCAGATTGTTTCGGGCCAGATGCGTGACAAATGCCGCCGCCTCCCTGGACAGGTGGTTGCGGACATGGGGGGTGAGGCGGGGGTAGCGCTGGCGGTCGGCCTCGAGGACGGCGAACTTGTCGAGCGATAGCCACTGGGCGGCGAATTCGGAAACGAATCGCTCGAATTTGGAGCTGTCGATCATGCGGTCGATCGTCTGGTCGAGCTTGGTTTGAAGGGTTCCCGGCGCGGAAGCGTCCCCCAGCAGGTTGCCATCGGGCGGGCTGTTCCACAGGAAGTAAGAGAGCTTGCTGGCGAGTTCATATGGATCGAGCGGTTCACCCTTGGGCGAATCGCTTTTCTCAGTGATGAACAGAAACTGGGGAGAGGTGAGGATCACCTGGAAGGCATCGCGCAGGGCGGCGTGGTAAGCGGCCCCCGACTGACGGGACTTGGCGTAAACCGCAAACAGGCTTGCCTCTTCCCTTGGTTGGACAGGACGGCGGAAGGCACGGGTGGCGAAGTTTAGGATCAAGGACCGGGCTTTTTGGTCGCTGGGTTCCCCCTCGCCTTCACGGAAGAGGTTGTCGTGCGTTTTGGGTGGCCAGGTGTCGAACCAGGGCCCCTCGAATTCGACGGACTGTATCAGCAGCCGGGGCATGTCGCGACCGTCGGTGTATTCGCTGCGCACGCCGATTT
>JAFMJU010000074.1 GCA_017853285.1 Gemmataceae bacterium | reverse complement strand
ATTGCCGGTTTCCAGGCCGGATCGCCATTTTGATTCAGCAAATCCGGCCATTCACACTCCCGGGAACTGCGCCGAAAGCTTGCGCGGGATTTTTTCAGGGGATCATTGTTTCCATCGGACCAGGAACCTGGATCAGTCCGCTCCAAGAACCGGATCGTCCAATGCTTTGTGGCCGAAAATTCGGAATACCAGTTAATTTCAACGCACTCTTTCCATTTCAACAAGCTTTTACAATTTCCAAGCTACCTCTAAAAATCGGTAACTGGGCTAAATTGGGGTATTGGACATTTGAGTACCCCTTGCCCGACTCATAGATCTGCCGGACCAAACTCCACGAGATATCAATGGATATTGCAAATTCGCTGGACTTGGCTGCACTGACTGCCCCGATTGCCGGGGAATATCCGGGAGGGGTGCCAATCCCTTACGAGGTCAAGGACCAACTTGACCAGATGCGGAAGGAACTGGATCCGGAAAGTTTTTCGGCGGACGACCCCCTGCGCCCCACCGAGTTCAAGAAGGCTGATTGGACCGGCATCATCAAGCTTGGTTCCAAAACCTTGTCCCAGACCAGCAAAGATTTGCAAGTGGCAGGCCGTATGGTGGAGGCCCTGACCCGCGTGGATGGGTTCAAGGGGCTGGGGGATGGCTTGGAGTTGCTGGTTTCCCTGGTGGAAAACGCCTGGGACCGGCTGGTGCCGATCATCGAGGACCCCTCCGACCTGGACATACGCTCCGCCCCGTTCGAATGGCTGAGCGACCCGGACCGGGGTGCCAGATTCCCGTCCACCGTGGCCTCTATCCCACTGCTTGACGCGACCAAGGATTTCCCCGAAATGGGTCTGGCCCAACTGAAGCAGAACCAAGCGGGTGGGGCTGCCGCCATGGATCAAATCCTGGCTGGCACGCCTTTGGACAAACTTCAGGAACGGTTTGCCCTGGTGACCCGTGCAAAGGATTGTCTGATCGAATTGGTCAACAAACTTGGAGAAAAGCTGAAGGATCTGGCGCCGTCGATGGGTCAATTGAGGGCCATCCTGGACCAATGCCACATCTTGCTTGGTCAGGTGATCGCCAAAAAGAGTCCACCCGCGGAAATGCAAACCCAGGAGGGACAGGCGGATGGGGCAGCAGGATCGGGTGGGGGTTCAGGAGGGGGTTCCCCGACACTTAGCCGAGACCGGGCCTACCAAATGATGGCCCAGTCCGCTGACATATTGGCAGCTATCGAGCCCCACAGCCCGGTGCCTTATCTGGTGCGTCGGGCCGTTCAGCTGGGCAGGCTTCCTTTCCCTGAACTGATCCAAGCCTTTGTGCGTGAGCAGAATGTCATCGAGGGGATGTTCAGGGAACTGGGGATTCAGGGACAGACCAACCAGAACCAGTGAGCCCACAGGTAATTCACCAATATCGCATGTGCAGCCAGCATTTCTGAAAGAAACACGAGCCAGCCAGAAGCTAGCTTTGATATTAGGCCGTCAGCCAATCGGCTGGTTTATCTGTAAAGCTTTGCCAAAACATTTTGGAAATCATGAAAGAACGGCCAATTCCTGAATACTGAGTCCTTTGCAACCGGTTTTCGTTCGGTTAGAAAGGGGCTGTCGTACATCTATTCTCCACAAATCCGCCTACCACGGAGTTCATCCATGGCTGAAAGCCTGCAGCACAAGCTGGACAGGGTCCGCCGGCCCCGCGTTCAGATCACTTACGATGTCGAGACAAACGGGGCGCTCCAGAAGGTCGAGCTGCCTTTTGTGGTGGGCGTTCTGGCTGATCTGTCCGGCCAGCCCAAGGAAGCTCTCAAGGGGGTGAAGGACCGGAAGTTTGTCAACATCGACGCGGACAACTTCGATGATGTGCTGGCCAAATCGGCCCCTCGCCTCGCGTTTGGCGTGGACAACAAGCTGACCGACGACAACACCAAGGTGAATGTCGAGCTCAACTTCAAGAGCATGGACGATTTCAGCCCCGCCAAGATCGCCGAGCAGGTGGGGCCACTCAAGGAACTGCTGGACATGCGGCAGCGGCTCAGCCAGTTGCTGAACAAGATGGAAGGCAACGACAAGCTGGAATCCCTGCTGGCCCAGGTTTTGGGCAACACGGAAAAGGCTGCCGCCTTGGCCAAGGATCTCGGGGTGAACAACGGAGGTGAGACCAAGTGAGCGCTGAAGAACAACAACAAGCCGCGGCACCCGCTACCACGACCGCAGCCGGCCCGAGCATCCTGGACCAGGTCATCACCGCGACCCGTCCCCAGGACCAGGCAGAGGCTGACCGGGTCAAGGATTACTTCAAGCAGTTCCTCGACCGCGTGGTCCAGCCGGGCCAGGTGGTGTCGAAGGATGTCGAGAAGAACATCAAGCACTGGATCGCCCAGATCGACTCGAAGCTGTCGGCCCAGCTCAACGAGATCATGCACAACCCCGCCTACCAGAAGCTGGAAGGCACCTGGCGGGGGCTGAAGTACCTGATCAACAATTCCTCCACCAGCACCACGCTGAAAATCAAGGTCTTCAACGTCACCAAGAAGGACCTGCTGAAGGATTTGGAGAAGGCCTCCGAGTTCGACCAGTCGGCCCTCTTCAAGAAGGTGTACGAGGAAGAATACGGCCAGTTGGGCGGTGAACCCTACGGCATGCTGGTGGGTGACTACGAGTTTGGCCGCACAGCCGAGGACATCAGCCTGCTGAAGTTCACCTCGCAGGTAGCGGCCGCCTCGCACGCCCCGTTCATCTCGGCGGCGAGCCCGAAGATGTTCAACATGGAGAGCTTCACCGAGCTTTCCCAGCCGCGTGATCTGGCGAAGATCTTCGACTCGGTCGAATTCGCCGCCTGGAAATCGTTCCGCGAATCGGAAGACTCCCGGTATGTCTCGCTGACCATGCCCCGCGTCCTGGCGCGGTTGCCCTACGGCTCGAAGTCGAACCCCGTCGAGGAGTTCAACTTCGAGGAAGCCGTGGACGGCAAGGACAACGAGAAGTACCAGTGGATGAACTCGAGCTGGGCGTACGCCGCCCGCGTGACCGACGCGTTCTCGAAGGACGGCTGGTTCATGCGCACCCGCGGCGTCGAGGGCGGCGGCAAGGTGGAGGGCCTGCCGGTCCACACCTTCCCCACCGACGATGGCGACATCGCGATGAAGACCCCGACGGAGATCGCCATCTCCGACCGGCGCGAGTTCGAGCTGTCGAACCTTGGTTTCATGCCCCTGCTGCACAGCAAGAACCGCGATTTCGCGGTGTTCATGGGCAGCCAGTCGTGCCAGAAGCCCAAGACCTACTTCGACCCGGCGGCCAACGCCAACGCCGAGCTGTCCACCAAGACCAACTACCTGCTGAGCGTGTCGCGCTTCGCCCACTATCTGAAGGTGATGGCGCGCGACAAGATCGGCTCGTTCATGGAGGTGGGCGACTGCGAGAAGTGGCTCAACCAGTGGATCAACAACTACGTGGTGGGCAACCCCGAGAGCGTCAGCGATGACGTGAAGGCCCAGCGTCCCCTGGCGGCGGCCGAGGTGAAGGTGGAAGAGGTGAAGGGCAAGCCCGGCTGGTACAACGCCGTCGCCTACCTGCGCCCCCACTTCCAGCTTGAGACCCTGTCCTCCAGCATGCGCATGGTGGCGGAAATTCCCAAGAAGGCGTGAACCAACGGCTTTTGTCAGCCGTATATATCTTATGATCTCAAGGCGAGAGCCGGTGCGATCCTAAATGGGCCGTGGTCCCATGACTCCCCCCGGGGGTTCAAACCACTTGGTTATTTTCACGGTTTTTTTTCAACGAGGTGACCCATGGCAGAGCCAATCGGCGGCGGCGTCCGCATTTTTGTGAACATCAACAACCTCAGCCCCAAGGGCGAGTCGACGGACAAGACCTACCAGAACTGGATCGAGTGCATCGATTACAGCATCGGGGTCTCCAACCAATCCAAGGTTACCTCCGGCACAACCGGGTCCGGCGCTGGCCGCGCCAGCTTCAAGGAGCTGCGCTTCCGCGCCCCCATCAATGCCTCCTCGGCCACCCTGATGCAGGCCTGCGCCTCGGGCGTGCACTACGGCCAGGTGCAGTTGGTGATGGTGCGTCCCGGTGGCACCGCGAATGTTCCTTATCTGCAAATCACCCTGCAGAACGCCTTTGTCACCAACTACCAGAACACCTATGGCCCGCTGAATCCGCAAGACCCCTCCGCGGGCGTGGGCCATGTGGACGAAGTGGGCATCTCCTACGGGCAGATCAACTTCAGCTACACCCAGCAGACCGCCCAGGGCGGCGCCGGTTCCAACTATGTGGGAACCTGGAACATCACCAACAACGCCTCCTCCTGATCCTGGATATCCGGGAGGAAAATATTGCCGCCTCTGGCGTCATGCTCCAATCCCGGGCCGTCGGCGGCCCGGGATTTTTTTCCTTGTGAGCTTGGAACCAGGATTCTCGCAGTGGAGTGACAGAAATGGCCGACCCCCAGGAACTGTACCGGGCCGGGAAACTGGCGGATGCCATCGCCGAGCAGACGACCGTCGTCCGCTCGAAGCCGGCTGATCATCCGGCGCGGCTGTTTCTTTTCGAGTTGCTAGCCTTCGCTGGCGAGTGGGAGAAGGCCGGCAAGCAGATCGACGCCCTGACGGTGGACGATCCCGACCTGCAACTGGCTGCCCTCGACTACCGCAACTGCGTCCGCTCCGAGCAGGAACGGGCCAAGGTTTTGGCCGGCCAAGCGGAGCCGCTTTTCTTCGGTGAAACCGGGGCCGCGTGCCAAACCCGCCTTCAGGCCTTCAAGGCGCTCGCGACTGGCGACTCCGGGGAGTTCGCCAGGCTGCTGGGTGAGGCCAACGGCTCGGGCGAGGACCTGCAGGGCCAGGTAAACGGCAAACCGTTCACCCTGTGGCGCGACGCCGACGACCTGTTCGCCGGGGTGCTGGAGGTTTTCGCGAAAGGCCGTTATTACTGGGTTCCGTTCCGAAACATCACCCAACTCTCCACCAATCCCCCGCGGTTCCCGCGGGACATCCTGTGGATGCCCGCCAACCTGTCCCTGGACGACGGGTCAACCGGCGCGGTTTTCCTGCCGGCACTTTACGCGGGCAGCTCGGTGCACGGATTGGAGACCGTCCGTCTGGGCAGGGAACGGGACTGGATGCCGGCCCACGCCGACCAGCCCGGGATTCTCCGCGGATATGGCCCCAGGGTTTATCTTGCCGGCGAGGGCGAGGAGAATCTCTCGGATGTGCGGGAACTCTCCTTCGGCAACTGAGCGGGTGGTTTTATCACGGTAGGGTGACAGCCTGATGGACAGTGGCGACCTTCGCAAGATCGGGATGATGCCATCGGTCCTCGACCGGATCATCGACCCGTCCTCGCTGGGAACCCCGGCCAGGCCCGGGTTTTCGGTGGAGGACCTGGTGGCCTCCGTGCGAAGGGATGTGGAGGATTTGCTGAACACCCGGCAGAACCAGGACCGCACCATTGACGAGTTCCCGCTGCTGGCGGGTTCCGTCTACCGGTTCGGGATGCCGGAAATGGTCAGCATGCGGGCCTCCTCGCCTGAGGACAGGCAGAAAATTGGGCGGGTGCTTGAAAAGATCATCGGGCAGTACGAGCCAAGGCTGTCCAACATCAAGGCGGTGCTGGTGGGGGACACCAAGGACACCAAGCATGGCACCGTCAATTTCCGCATCGAGGGGAGGCTGCGCCTGGACCCCGCGCCGGAAGTAGTTTTCGAGACATTGCTGGAATTCGCCACAGGCCAGTCCCGCATCGAGGAGACCAGCCTGAGATGAGCCGCGAGCTCTACCCCTTCTACGAGAGGGAATTGTCATTCCTGCGGCAGATGTCGCAGGAATTCGCCGTGAGGTACCCCTCCACGGCCGGCCGTTTGCTGCTTGAGGCGAACCGCAGCGCCGATCCCCATGTGGAACGGCTGCTGGAGGGCGTGGCGCTCATCGCCGCCCGCATCCAGCATCGGCTGGACGACGAGTTCCCCGAACTCACCGACGGGATCCTGCACCAGCTTTACCCGCATTTCCTGTCGCCGGTGCCCTCCATCGCCATCCTGCAGCTGGACCACGACCACACCCGCTCCGCCTCCTCCGGCGTGTTCCGGCTGCCGCGGGGAACCATGCTGCGCACCCAGCCTGTGGACGGGCTGGCCTGCCGGTTTCGCACCTGCTTCAACCTCGACCTTTGCCCGCTAAGGGTCACCGAGGCGCAGTGCCTGGTGCCACCCTTTGTGCAGTCGTTGAACGCGCCTAGGGGCACCGGGGCGGCCATCCGCATCCGGATCGAATCCACAGGCACCCAGCGGATTCGCGGGCTACCGCTCGAGTCGTTGCGGCTTTTCATCAACTCCGACAGCCAGCTGGCGCCCCTGCTGTACGAGTCGATCCTCAACGACGCCTTCGCCTTCGCGGTCTCGCCGGCGGGGGGATCCAAACCGGCGCCAGTCCTCTGGCCTGGCAAGCCGCCTGTCTCCCCCGCGGGCCTCGACCCCGAGGAAGCCATCCTGCCCTACCCGGCTTCAAGCCCTTCGGGTTACCGCCTCCTCAGCGAGTTCTTCGCCTGCCCTTCCAAGTTTCATTTCTTCCGCCTGGACCGGTTCGAGGAGTGGTCCGCGCTGGCCCCGGCCGACCGCGGCCTGGATCTGTATTTCTTCCTCTCGAAGTCGTCCACCATGCTGGAGCAGGGCGTGGACGCAGGCACCTTCCGGCTCGGTTGCACCCCGGTGGTCAATCTCTTTCCCCGCACGGCCGAGCCGATCGTGGTGGACCGCACGCGGTCGCAATACAAGATCGTCCCCGATGTGACCCACCCCGACGGCATGGAGGTCTGGTCGGTGGAGTCGGTGGAGGGCACCGCGGGCACCCGCGAAACCGCCAAGGTGTACGAGCCCTTCTACTCGTTCAACCGTGGAGCGAGCCCGGCCTCGCGGCGGGCCCTCTGGCATGTCGCGCGGCAGCCCGCCGCCCGGGCCGACGACCCCGGCACCGATGTCTTCCTGCGCCTGGTCGACCTGGATTTCCGCGAGTCGGTCGCGGATGACAAGGTGCTGGTGGTGAAGACGCTCTGCACCAACCGGCAGTTGCCCGAACACCTGCAGAAGCTGGGTGAAAGGATCCGGTTCGACCTGGAGGCGGCGGCCCCCGTGTCGCGGATCACCGTGCTCCGCCCACCCTCGCTGCCCCTGCGCCGCGCCCTGCGCCGTGACGCCTACTGGCGGCTGGTCTCGCAACTCAACCTGAACCATCTGCCACTTTCGGAACCGGATCGGGGAGGCGAGGCCCTGCGTGAGATATTGAGCCTCTACGACCCGACACGCCAGGCGCACGGGTCGGCCGAGGGCGCGGCCACCAACCGGCTTGCCTGCGAGGGGCTGGTGGCGTTCTCCTGCAAGCCGTCCACGGCCAGGCTCTCGCGGGCCCAGGGTGGCGCCATTGTGCGCGGCATGGACCTGGAGCTGGTGCTCGATAGGGAAAAGTTCAGCGGCATCGGCTCCTTCCTGTTCGCGACGGTGCTCGAGCGGTTCCTGCCGCTCTACGCCTCGGTCAACAGCTTCACCCGGCTGACCCTGCGGGAAAACCGTGCCGACCTTCCCGTCAAGACCTGGGCTCCCCGGGTCGGGGAGATCTCGCTGCTGTGAACGGCTTCAAGATCCAAACCGACCCGTCCACCCAGACGAACCAGGAATGGCTTCCCAGGGTACGGCCGGATTGCGAGTCCTCCAGACTGCTGACCAGGCTGCGCCAAAGCCCGTGGGAGTTTGATTTCTTCCAGGCGGTCCACCTGCTGGGACGGTTCCAGGAGGATGTGGTCGAGCCGGGCCTGGGTGGTCCGCTTTCCAGGGAGTCGGTCCGGTTCGCCGCCCGCAACACCCTCACCTTCCCGGCCAGTCAGATCCAGGAAATCCGCGGGTCAGGCAACACCCTGCCCTCGGACCGGCCCGCCTGGACCGGTTTTTCCTCCCCGGAGATGGAGGTGAACTTCATCGGCCTGCAGGGGCCCAGCGGGGTACTGCCCAACCACTACACCCTGGCCATCCTCGATCTGGAACGGCAGAAGGACAACCCTGAGCGCGATTCATTCAAGGGTTGGCTGAACCTGTTCAACCACCGGATGACCTCCCTGTTCTACCGCACCTCCACGAAATACCGCCCGTCGGCGCTGATGGTGGCGGGCATCAACTTCAGGCCCGGTGGTTTCGACCCGTTCACCGAGGCGAACCTGTCGCTGATCGGCATGGGCCAGCTCCCGCTGCGGGCCAGGATCGGCCGGTTGCCGGAGCAATGGACCGAGGGCCTGACCGAGGAAGCGGCGGGCGAACTGGACGCCCAGCGCGCGGGGTCGGCACCTTTTTACCCGTTCGACGACCGGTTCCTCATCCTGCACGGGGGCGGACTGGGCCGCCAGGTGCGCACCGCGGAGTCGCTCCGGGCGCTGCTGGCGGATTACCTGCGGGTCCCGGTGGAGATCGAGCAGTTCGCCCCGAGGGTGTTGCGGTTGCCAGCCGAGGCCCAGACACGGCTGGCGCAGCCGGTCCCGGGTGAGTCGGAAGACCCTGCTTGCTTCCTGGGCCAGGGAGCCTTGTGCGGGCAATCGGTGGTCGACGCCCAGAACCATTTCCGCGTCCACATCGGCCCGGTCGATGAGCCCCTTTTCAACCAGTTCCTGTCGGCGGCGCGGCACCGGGGGCAACCGGTTCCCTCCCCGCTGCTGAGAACCTTGTTTGACTTGGTCCGCCTGCATGTCCGTGGCGGGTTCGACTTCGAATTACGGGTGCTGGTTTCCGGAAAAGCGGTGCCTGAACCTGTCCTGTCGGCGGGCCCGCGCGCCCCGGTCCTCGGCCAGTCGGTCTGGCTGTGCCGGGAAAAGCCGGAGAGGGTCCTTGGGGACCTTTCGTTCAGCAGTGTCCACGCCGCCTGAAACAGGCTGCTATTTTTAGTAGATTGAGCTTATCCAAGAGGAAAAGAAACATGGCCGGCAACAACCTGAGGGCTCTCACCGACAAGCTGAACGAGACCTGCCTGAAATCCCTCGAAGGGGCGGCGGGGCTTTGCCTCTCCAAGACCAACTTCAATGTGGAAATGGAGCACTGGCTGCTGAAGCTGCTGGATGTGGCCGAATCCGACCTCAGCGTCATCCTCCGCCATTACGACATCGACAAGGGCAGGGTCCGTGGCGAGCTCACCCGGGCGATGGAGGGCTTCAAGACCGGCAACGGCCGGGCACCGCAGCTCTCGCCCGATATCGCCGAGATGATCCGGCAATCCTGGTTGCTTGCGACCATCGACATGGGTGCCGGGCGGATCCGCAGCGGTCATCTGCTGGCGGCACTGCTGTCTGACCGCGACCTGTCCCTGCGCATCCGCAACAACAGCCCCGAGCTGAACAAAATCTCCTCTGAGAAGCTCTCGGCCGACCTGGCCACGCTGCTGGCCCACAGCAAGGAAGACCCCGGGACCCCGGCCCAGGTCGCGTCTGGTTCAGCGTCCACAGCGGCGGGCCCGGACGGCAAACCCGTGGCGGGCTCCTCCAAGACTCCCAGCCTCGACCAGTTCACGCAGGACCTCACCGCCCGGGCGCGTGAGGGCAAGATCGACCCGGTGATCGGCCGCGACTTCGAGATCCGCCAGGTGATCGACATCCTGACGCGGCGGCGGCAAAACAATCCGATCCTCGCGGGCGAGGCCGGCGTCGGCAAGACGGCGGTGGTGGAGGGCTTCGCGCTGCGCATCGCGGCGGGTGATGTGCCCGAGCCGCTGCGCGGAGTGAGCCTGCGCAGCCTTGACTTGGGTCTGCTCCAGGCCGGCGCGGGCGTGAAGGGCGAGTTCGAGAACCGGCTCAAGTCGGTGATCCAGGAGGTGCAGGGTTCGGCCACGCCGATCATCCTGTTCATCGACGAGGCCCACACCCTTATCGGCGCAGGCGGAGCTGCCGGGGCCGGGGACGCGGCCAACCTGCTGAAACCCGCCCTGGCGCGCGGCGAGCTGCGCACGGTGGCCGCCACCACCTTCGACGAGTACAAGAAATCGTTCGAGGACGACCCCGCCCTGAAGCGGCGCTTCCAACTGGTCAAGGTGGACGAGCCGGACCGCGACAAGGCGGTGGCCATGCTGCGGGGCGTGGTGCCCTCGCTGGAGAAGCACCACAAGGTGCGCATCCTCGACGACGCGGTGGTGGAAGCCGTCCGCCTGTCGCAGCGGTACATCCCCGACCGCCAGTTGCCCGACAAGGGTATCAGCCTGCTCGACACCGCCTGCGCCCGGGTGGCGCTTAGCCAGTCCACCACCCCGGCGGCGCTGGAAGACTCCCGCCGCGAGGTGGACAAGCTGAAGGTGGCCAAGGCGTCGCTCGAGCGCGAGGAAAACCTTGGCATCGCCCACAAGGCGCAGCTCGCCGAAATCGAGGAGCGTCTGGCCCGGGAAATCAAGCGCGGCGAGGAGCTGGCGGCCCAGTGGGAAAAGGAGAAAGTGCTGGCCGGCAAGGTGGAGAAGCTAGCCGACGAGCTGGCCCCGGTGGCCGGTCCCAAGGCCAAGGAAGAAGCCTCAGGCGCCACCACCACCCAACCGGCCGACCCCGCCAAGGCCCGCGCGGACCTGCAGGCCTTGTCGGCCGACCTGCACCAGGTGCAGGGCGAGACACCTTTGGTGCACCCCTTCGTCGACAACTCGGTGGTGGCGGATGTTATCTCCGGGTGGACCGGCATCCCTTTGGGGAAGATGGTGCGCAACGAGGTGGAAAATGTGCTGCACTTGGCCGAGACGCTGAAGAAGCGGGTGGTGGGCCAGGACCACGCGATGGACATCCTGGCCGAGCGGATCCAGACCAACCGCGCCGGCCTCAGCGACCCCAGGCTGCCGATCGGCGTGTTCATGCTGGTGGGCCCCTCCGGCACCGGCAAGACCGAGACGGCTCTGGCGCTGGCCGAGTTGATGTTCGGCGGCGAGAACAGCATCACCGTCATCAATATGTCGGAGTACAAGTCCGACATGATGGTCTCGCGCCTCACCGGTCCCGCCCCGGGCCTGGTGGGCTACGGCAAGGGTGGCGTGCTCACCGAGGCCGTGCGCCGCAAGCCCTCCAGCCTGGTGCTGCTGGACGAGATCGAGAAGGCGAACCCCGCCGTGCACGACCTGTTCTTCCAGGTCTTCGACAAGGGCAGCCTGACGGATGAGAAGGGTCTGGAGACCGACTTCAAGAACACCATCATCCTGCTGACGAGCAACGCCGGCACCGACCTGATCCTGAAGCTCTGCGCCGACCCGGACACCCGTCCCGACTCCAACGCGCTGCGGGATGCGATCCGTCCGGAGCTGC
>JAFMJU010000073.1 GCA_017853285.1 Gemmataceae bacterium | reverse complement strand
GCCAATAGCCGGCTGTGGCCCCCACCTCCAAGCGTCAGGTCTACCATCACCTGGCCTTGCTGTGGATCCATTGCCCCCAGAACCTCGTTAGGCAAAACCGGCACATGCTGCTTGCCAGCCCCAACTCTTTCCGAGCCAAGGTCTTGCGCCAGCACTTCCAAATCGTCGTCGCGGTCTTTTTCGGGGTAACCCAAGGGCGTGCAGTCTCCATGCGGCCAAAGGCTAGTGCCAAGGCCGGGGATGGTACCTTCCGGGGGCCAAAGGAAAAAAGGCTGGCTTGGCAAGGAAAGGTAGAGAGTTTGGGAGGAACTGCCTGTCAAAAAAGACAGCCCCCCGGGGCTCGGCCCGCCGGAGGGCTGTCGGGTGCGCATGGGAAAAAGGGCGAAGGCTGGGAATCCCGCCCTTTCACCTGCAGATGATCCGGGTCTGCTCACCCGGACATCTCATGCGCATGGTTTCGGGGTCTTGAACACCCCTTTGTCTCAAAGTCCCTTGGGCTCAAACGCTTCCTGGGCTACGGAATCAAATCGCGGTTCGTTTTCCGAGCGGTAGCGGTCCCAATGGCCCGCGTCCCACAATTCCAGATGGTCCCGAACCCCCAGCAGGACCACCTCGCCGGTCAGCCCGGCCAAATGGGCCAATCGTTCCGGCACCAGAATTCGCCCCGCCTTGTCCACCTCCACCAATTCCGTCTGACCGAAATACAGCCGGCGAAAAACGCGAGCCTCGGAGTCCGTGGCGGGCCGCTCATCCAGTCGCGAGGCCAGCCGTTCCAGCTCCCGCTCAGTGTGTACCCACAGGCATTTGTCCGGCCCCGGGGCGATGTACAGCACCACGGGCTCACCCAGCACCTCGCGCACCTTTTTGGGCAGCGTCAGGCGCTTTTTGTCGTCCAATGCCCGGCGATGGGTTCCTGTCAGCAGCACCGAATGACCCCATTGGTCCGTCCCGGACCAGACCTCAGGGCCTTCCTGTCCCCACTTTCACCCATTGGGCCCCATTTTGCACCACTAGATTACCAGTCTGCCCCACCGTTTGGCAACGGTCCCCACCCCGGGCCGGGTGCCCGGCCAAAAAAAATACCCCGGCCGCCCAAGGTGGACGACCGGGGTTCCCCCCGAAAGCTCTGTGGAATCAGAACTTACGATCCGTAACGGATGGCGTTGGCCCGTTCCAGCCCCACACGCACCGCTTCTTCCTCACTCTGGCCAAACACTTCCACCAGATCGGTTTGACCAGTCGACTTGGCCACCTTGCAGGCGAATCGGTGGCGCCCGTCGTTCAGTTGCTCAACATGGAAGCTTTTGGCCCCCAACCGGTGCAGTTCCTCGCGTACCACGGTCCAGTTCACCGCGGTGATCTGAATCGTCTGGTTGGCCAGTGAGCGTCCTGCCACCGCGGTGGGCAACGAAGGGGCGCTGCTCAGGCCGAATGCCTCAGGCGCGGGCATTTCCATCCGGGGACGCGCGGGGGCCTCATCGGGCATGGCGCCCCGGGCCACCAGTTTGGGTTGGGCCGGCAGAGGCGTTGGTGCGTTGGCTGTCCGAGGAGGCGCGGCTGCAAACGGGCTGACCGTTGGCCGGTACATCGGTTGCGGCTGCTGGCCCCACGGCTGAGGTGGCGGCGGAGCGGCGAAAACCTGGGGCATGGCCTGAAATTGGCCGGGCATCATCACCGGCAAACTGCCGGGTGTGCATCCCACCGGGGTTCAACCCGCTCCCGCGCGGGGAGGTGAGGCGGCGATCCACACATAGCATGGAAGCAGCGCCATCAGCCAACGAAACCACGAAGCTGGAAGGGTCGGCATCCTTGCGACTCTCCAAGGGAATCTGGACGATGTGACCGTGGCCGGCTGCCATCCATGGCTGCCAATCCTCAGGCACGGGCGGCGCTATAGGTGCGCACCCCCGCCAAGGAAAGGCCATTTGCCGTAAATCTTTATTCAGGAAAGTCTTACACGAAATCGTGTAAATTTTGCCAGCCGTCGGGAAGAAGTTCCCGCATGGCCCTTCACTCCACCCGCACCGGGTTTTCCAGCACCTTCAGGGTTCCCCGGTCGGCGTCCAGCTCCACCAGCGCACCGTGGGGCAGCGTCGCGTTCTTGGGGGTGTGCCCCACCGGGTAGTCCGTCACCACAGGCACCTTCAGTTTGCCGAAATACTCCTTCAAGACCCGCTGGGTGTCTTTTTCCTCAGTCTCCTCCTTCGTGGTGAAAGACCCCAGCACCACCCCGGCCACCTGGTCCAGCACCCCGCCCAGCCGTAGCTGCGACAGGTACCGGTCGATCCGGTAGGCCGGTTCACTCACATCCTCCAGGAAAAGGATCGCCCCCTTGGGTTCCAGCGCGTGCGGGGTGCCCATCAGCGTCACCACCAGGCTCAGGTTGCCGCCCAAAAGCCGGCCGGTCGCCCTGCCGCCCACCAGGGTGGAGTGCTGATGCCCCTCGGGAGGCTCCACCACAAAGCCCTTTTGTCCGACGCTGTACTGGTCCGCGAACACCGACCGTCGGAACGACTTGGCCGGAAAGGCGTAAGCCTTCTCATTCTCCCGCCACAGGTCGCGCATCGCCATGGGCGAATGGAAGGTGACCACCCGCGCGTGGCGGGCCGCCGCCAGATGCAGAGCCGTCAGGTCGGAATAACCCGCGATCACCTTGGGATCACGCCGCAACGCGTCGTAGTCGATCCGGTCCAAAATGCGCGAGACGCCAAACCCCCCGCGCACCGGCATGATCATGCGCACCTTGGGGTCGCGCAGGTACTCGTTGATCTCCCCGGCCCGTTCCTCATCGGTTCCACCCAGGTAGTGTTCCTTGCGGCCCACCAGCCCCGGCCTGCTGATCACCCGGTAACCCTTCCCCTCCATTTGCTTCACATAGGCCGCGAATTCCGGCTGGGTGGCGGGCGCTGCCGGGGCGATCACCGCGATGGTGTCACCCGGTTTCAACGCTTTGGGGGTCAACCAGGTGTCAGGCCCCATGCCTACCGACGCGGAGGTGACGGCCGCAATCCAGAAGCATGCAGCGATTGGGCGCATGGTTGTTACTCGCTCACTTCACCCGCACTGTGATGGAACTGGGCGCTTCCGGCCCGCGGTGCACCTGGTGGGTCTGGCGGCTGAAGTCCGCCTCGCTGGCCGAGTAGATGTCGCAGAATTTCTGCGGGTTGCGGTCCACCAGCGGAAACCACGATGACTGCACCTGCACCATCAGGCGGTGCCCGGGCCGGAAGGTGTGGTTCACATCCGGCATCGTGAAGCTCACCCGGGTCACCTTGCCCGGCTCGAACGGCTCGGGCTTGCTGAAGCTGTTGCGGAACTTGCCACGGAAAGGCTCGCCCCGGATCAGCATCTGGTAGTTGCCCATCCTCACCCCGGCGGGATTGGGCTCGTAATCCGGGTAATCCGCCGGGAACACATCCACCAGCTTCACCACCCAGTCGGCATCGGTGCCGGTGGTGCTCACATGCAGGTCCACCGTGATCGGCCCCGTCAGGGTCAGGTCCTGCGTCAGCACCGGCGTCTGGTACACCAGCACATCCGGCCGGCGCGACGCATGCCGCTGGTCGGCCGTCATGTAGTCGTAGTCCATCTTGGTGGTGGTTTTCTCGATGTGGGGCACCGGCTTGGCCGGGTCGGAAATGAAGCTGTCCGATCCCGCCGCCTCGGCGGGCTTGGTTGCCAGTGTGCCCTTCTCCAGCAAAAACAGCTTCTGCTCCCGGCTGTCGGCGGGCGGCCAGGTGTCGTAGCGCTTCCAGACATTGGTCCCGGTTTCAAAGACCATCGCCTCGGGCAGGTCGTCCTTCCCTTTCCCCTTCAGATGAAACTCGAAGAAGGGGAATTCGATCTTCTCGCGGAAATATTCGGAGGTCTTGCTGCCGAACCGGGCGTTGCCCAGCCCCTCGCCGGTGCCGCGCGACCATCCGCCGTGGTCCCAAGGCCCCATCACCAGCCGGTTGCTGGCCCCCGGGCTCAGCTTCTCGGTTGACTTGTAGCATGAGAGCGGCCCGTACAGGTTTTCCGCGTCGAAAAAGCCGCCCACATTCAGCACCGCCGGCTTGATGTTCTTCAGGTGCGGCGCCAGGTTCATCGCCTGCCAGAATTCGTCATAGGTGCCGTGCTTCATCATCTCGTTCCAGAACGAGATGGTCCCCTTCAGGTATTTCTTGTCAGCGTTGGCCAAAGGGCCCATGTCCAGGAAAAACTGGTAGCCATCGGGCGTTTGGTGATCGTGGGAGACACGGCCGAAGGTCCTGGTGGGTTGTTGGCGCTCCTTGCCAAAGCCAGACATGAAGTTGAACGCGTGCGCCAAAAACAGGCAGCCGTTGTGGTGGAAGTCATCCCCCGTGAACCAGTCGATCACAGGGGCCTGCGGGCTGCACGCCTTCAGAGCCGGGTGCGCGTCGATCATCCCGGCGGCCGTGTTGAAGCCCGGGTACGAGATCCCGCTCTGCCCCACGCGGCCGTTGTGCCCCTTCACCGTCTTCAGCAAAAACTCGATGGTGTCGAAGGTGTCGGTGCTTTCATCGAAATCCTTGGGCCCCTTGTTCGGCAGGTGCGGCCGCACATTCAGGAAGGTGCCCTCCGACATCCACCGTCCCCGCACATCCTGGTACACGAAGATGTAGCCCGATTTCTGGAACAGCTCCGAGGGGCCCAGCTTCTCGCGGTAATTGTCCACGCCATAGGGCGACACGCTGTAGGGCGTGCGGTTCAGCAGGATCGGGTAGGTCTGCGAGTCATCCTTGGGCACATACACCGCGGTGAACAGCTTCAGGCCGTCCCGCATCGGGATCAGGTACTCGTACTTGGTGTAGTTGGCCCGCACGGCGTCAGCCGCTGCCTTGGCCGCCTCCGCCGGTCCCGCGGCCGCCTGGCCCCACGAGTTTCCGGTGGATGCCAAGCCCAGCGCCAATGCCAATCCGAGGTGCTTCCAAACCATGATGTCGCTCCCCACCGGGTTTTTCCGAATGGGTGACAGTTTAACATGATCGAAAGCACCAAGGGGGCCTTGCTGGAACCCGTTTGTTGGTTGTCGAATGGATACAATCAAATTTGATCATACGGAACAGGTGGCGGTGGATGAAAAGCGCCCTTCTCTTCGGTGTCGGCAGCGCCGGGGACGTCTTTCCGTTCATCGCCTTGGGTAAAGGGCTGGCCGCCCGGGGTTGGCAGGTAAGCCTTTGTGCCAATCCCACATTCAAGGAACAGGTGATTCGGGCCGGCTTGGCCTTCGAGCCATTGGGTACCCGCGAGCATTACGACCGCATCACGCGCGACCCCAACCTCTGGCACCCCCGCAAGGGCACCCGCACCATCCTGGCTGATTTTCAGGCCATGGACATGATCCGCACCCAGCGGGACCTGGCCCGGCAATTCGCCAAAAAACCCGGGCAGCGGGTGGTTGTCGCATCATCCCTGGGCTTTGGTGCACGGGTCGCGCAGGAAGAAACCGGCGTGCCCTTGGTCACCATGCACCTGGCGCCCCTCGTGCTGCGTTGCCCAGTCAATCCGCCCCGCGTGCCGGGTGGCTGGCTGCCCAATACCCTGCTGCGTTTCGCGCCTCGCATGGCCTACAAACTCGTCGACCGCATTGCCGACCCGCTGATCGGGGGCGCGGTGGAGCCGCTGCGCGCCGAAACCGGCCTGCCCCCGGTTCGCCGTTACCTCGAAGGTTGGTGGAATTCACCCGACAGGGTGTTGCTCTGTTTCCCCGATTGGTTCGGCCCAATGCCCAGCCGCCCCGACCAGGCCCGCCATGTCGGCTTTTTGCAACACGACGATGACCAGTCCGCCGCGGACCTGGCGCCTCTCTGGCGATTCGTGGAATCAGGCCCGCCCCCCGTGGTGGCGACTTTTGGCAGCGCCATGCGGCAGGCCCGCTGGCTGCTGGAGCGGTTCGTGAAGGCTACTGCGGCAATGGGGGCACGGTTAGTGCTCCTGTCCAAAGACTCCGATCAGGTCCCCTACCCGTTGCCCCTGCATGTGTTCCATGCAACCTGGGCCCCGATGGGGGACCTGTTGCCCAAGGCAGCTTTGCTGGCCCACCACGGTGGCATCGGCACCCTGGCCCGCGCGCTGGCTGCCGGGGTGCCCCAACTGGTCATTCCGTTCGCCCATGATCAGCACGACAATGCCCACCGGGTCCAATGGCTGGGGGTTGGCGATTACCTCACCCCGCGCCGCGCCACCTTTGGCAGCCTGACCCGAATGCTTGCCTACTTGCTGGCTGAGGATCAATTTCAGGCCCATGCCCGGGAATGGGCCGGTCGTTTCGACCCCGCCGCTGCCCTGCGTGAGGCCTGCGACCTGGTGGAGCAAGCAGCCCGCTAAACGCACGAAACTCGCACCCGCCGTGTACACTGGATTCAATGGTCTAAATTTGACGGGTGCATATCGATCAGGGTGTCATGCCAAGCAAAAAAAACGTGGTGCGCATTATTGCGGGCGAACTTAGGGGCCGCATGGTGGAATGCGAGGTCAACCCCCGCCTGCGTCCCACCTCGCAGCGGGCTCGCGAGGCCCTTTTCTCCATCCTCGGCGGGGATCTTTCAGGCGTCTTCTTCGTGGATGTGTTCGCCGGCACCGGCGTCATCGGCATGGAGGCCCTCAGCCGGGGTGCCGAACGCTGCTGGTTCATCGAGAAGGATCCCAAGCTGGCAGTTGCCCTGGAAAAGCACCTCAAGCTGTTCCGCATCGCCGACCGCGGCGTGGTCAGCCGACTCGATGCCTACCGCTGGGCCGAGAGCTGGAAACCCATGCCGGGCGAATGGATTGTCTTCCTCAGCCCTCCTTTCCCCGACCTGACCGGTCGGGCCGAAACCATGCTGGCGATGATCGATGCCCTCCAAAAGGCCCTGCCGGAGGGAAGCACCCTCATCCTGCAGTCCGAAAAATGCCCCATGCTGGAGCAGCTTCCCCATCAGGACCAATGGCGCAAAAGGAAGTATGGCCGCAATCTGTTGTGGTTCTGGGGAGGATCCCCCGCCGATGAAGGTGAATTAGACGATAGCGACGGGAATGGGGAGGACGAGGAAATCCCCGAAACGGACGAGAACGAAAGCGGGGAGTGACATGGGCCAGCCTGAGTTTCCCCAGTTGCCCAAGGGTAGGGGCAAGATCCTCCTGCCATTGGGGGATGGCACCGAGGTGCTGGATACCCTCTACCCGATATTCCGTCTGGCCGAGGAGGGGTACGAGGTGGTGGTGGCCGGACCCAAGGCCCGCCTGTACCACGGTGTGATGCACGAGATTCCGCCGGAGCCCTCCATTCCCTGGGACATCACCCGCGAGCAACCCGCTTACCATGTCCGGGCAACCGTCGCGTTTGCGGATGTCCAACCCGGGGATTACAAGGGTCTTTTTCTTTCCGGCGGGAGGGCTCCCGAGTATCTCCGTTACGACAACCATCTGCTCGAGGCCACCCGCCATTTCTTCCAGGCGGGCAAACCGGTGGCCATGGTCTGCCACGGCGTCGAGATCGCCGCGGCCGCCGGGTGCCTGGTCGGCCGCACCGCCACCACCGTGGCCAAATGTGCCCTCGATATCACCGCTTTTGGCGGCAACTATGTCGATTCACCCGTGGTGGTGGATGGCAATCTGGTCAGCGCCCGGACCTGGCATGACAACGCGCACCTGATGGCCAGGTTCGTGCGGATGTTGGCCGGGGTTTGACCGGGTTTTCAAAACCGGTTCGGGCCGGTGCCTTGGATCCGCCGCTCAAAACAAAAGGGACCGCCCCGTTCCCAGGGCGGTCCCTTTTTGGTGGTGGGCTGGATAGGGGGCTTACTTCGCTTCTTTCATCTCGGCCAGCAGCTGGTTAACCGCCTCTTCCATCTTCTCGCCGCGCAGGTCCTTGAAACGGATCTTGCCGGTGTGATCAAGGATATAGATGGTCGGGAAATAGCGGATGTTCCAGTCCTTCAGGATGCCTTTCCGCTCGGCGAACCAGTGGGTCCAGGGCATCTTCTCCTTTTCCAGGAAGGTGCGCAGGGTTTCGATCTTGTCGTCGCCGCTGACCGAGATCAGCTTGAACGGCTTGTCCTTCAGTCGCTCCACCATCTCCCGCTCATGCGGGATCATCGCCTTGCACGGCCCGCACCAGGTCGCCCAGATGTCCAGCACCACAACCTTGCCCTTGTAGTTGGACAGCTTGTCTTCCACTTCCTTGCCGTCATCCAGCTTCCAGCAGGTCACCTCGGGGGCCATTTTGCCGGGGCTCAGGTTGCGGATCTCGAAAAGCGCTGGTTTGGCAAGCTCGCCCAGCGTCCCGGTCCGGGGGCCGGGTACATCCGCGTATTCCTTCACGATCAACTCGTACTGTTTTGCCGCCTCTTCCAGGGCGTTTTCCTGCTCCGTGGCGGATAATCCGCGCCGGGCCGAGGTCTGGGCTTCCTGTGCCAGCGAGAAAAGGATCTGTCCCTTCATGTCCCGCGGCAGCTTCTCGTTGGCAAGCAGGCTTTTCGCCTGCTGCCGGCCGTCCGGCGTCATGGTCATGGACGCGACCATGGTTTTCATCTTCGGATGGGCAAGGAACTTGCTGAACAGGATCTCGCGGGCTTCAACCCCCGCCTTGCTGCTGGGCAGAGTTCCAAGCGTGCTGGCATATTGCAGCGCGTCGAAGGCGGCATCGTCTTCAAGATCCTTCTTGGCAATCTCCACCGCTTTTTGGGCAACCGGCTCCGACTTGGGAAGCTGCTTCACCAGCTCGATACGCTCCTGCTCGTTGTCGGTGGCGCGCAATTTGGCCATCACCTGGCTTTGCTGCAGGCTGAATTGCGACCGCAACGCCATCAGTTCCTTCCCGGCGGGACTGTTCGAAACCGGCTGTGGCACCGAACCTACTTGGGCAGCCCCAGGTAGGGTGATTTTCTTGGCTGGTACCGCGTTTTGCTGGGCTGCCGTCATCCCCAGGAAGGAGCCGGTCAATGCCATTGCTCCCAAGGCATGCAAGCGTGTCATCGATTCATCCTTTGACATGGAAAGATTGGAACTCTCTCACCACTAACACGAACTGGGCCGACCACCAACGAAAAACCTGAAAACAGCCAAGAAGGAATGAAAGGGGCGTCCCGCATAAGCGAAACCTGGATGTTAAAATAGAAAAATTAGATAATTTGATAAACCTCTCCTTCCGCTTGCTTCCCATATCGCCAACTCCTATAGTCCCGCGCCTGATTCGGAAGGTTCGCCGTTCTGGACAGGTTTGGGAGTGACTGTTCGCATGGCCTCACCGCAGCAAACCCCTGCACCCACCGAGGGTCGCCTCGGAGCATTGGTTTCCCGGTTCGCGGGGTGCGCTTGGGATCATCCCTGGTGGTTTCTTGTCGCGGGTCTGCTGCTAACGATCCTTGCAGCCGGCTTTTCCGCTTCGCGACTGCGGTTCATGACCAGCCGCAACGACATGATCAGCAGCACCAAGCCGGTGCAGCAGCGTTGGAAGGAGCACCTCGAGAGGGCCGGTTCCGAGGACGACATGGTGGTGGTGGCCTCCGGCTCCACACAGGCGGAGCAGGATCGTTTTTTGGCCGATGTGGATGCGGCGTTCCGGGCTGAGCCCCGCTTCTTCAACCGCGTCTGGCGCGAGGTCGACCTGCGCCCCATCGCCAACCGGTCCATGCTGCTGAATGACCAAAGCCAAATCGAGTCCATCGTGCGCGAACTCCGCACCATGCGTCCCCTGTTGGACCTGCCACTGGGCTGGAACCTCTTCACTCTTCGAAACTTGGTATTCGAGACCCGGCACCGACTCAACGCCCTCGCCACCGAACGCGAGGAGGGCAGGCGTCGCAAGGCTCAAGGCAAGCCCGGCGCGGAGATCGATGGGAAAGTCCTGGCCCAGTTGGATCACCTGCTGCAGGCGGCCACCATGGAGTTGAGCGGCCGCCAACCTGCCGGCGGCCTTTGGCAGGCTGCTGGTGGGGCAGACACCCGCGAGGCCATGCTGCTCGAACCCCAGCGCCTTCGCAGCGATGATGGCAAGCTCACCTTCCTGTTGGCCAGCCCCGTGCCGGATGCCTCGGACCCCATGTGCCCGCAGGTGGCCGGCGTTCGCCGTGCCCGCCAAATCCTGGCTGAGGTTTCAGCAGGATACCCGGCGCTCGAGGTCGGCCTCACCGGCTTGCCCGTCCTCGAATGCGACGAGATGGAGGCCTCCACCCGCGACAGCACCCGCGCCAGTTGGCTGGCCTTCCTGGGCGTGCTCACCCTGTACGCCTGGGTTTTCCGCCAATGGCGCGCGCCCCTGGCAAGCGGTTTGCCCCTGCTGGCAGGTACCGTCTGGGCCTTGGGTTTCGCCACGCTGGCCGTGGGCCACCTCAATCTCCTCTCCGCCACTTTTGCGGTCATGCTGATCGGCATGGGGGATTATGCAGTCCTGCTGGTCAGCCGTTTCCAACGCGAGCGCGATTCCCTGCGCGATCCCTCCAGGGCCGCGGCCCGCGACGCCCTCATCCGTGCCGCCGCCGCCACCGGCCCCTCCATCCTCACCGCCGCAGTCACAGGCATGCTGGCCTTCTTCGCCACAATGCTGGCCGATTTTCAGGCCGTGGCTGAACTCGGTCTGATCGCTGGGGGTGGACTGCTGTTGTGCGCCACCAGCGCCCTGACTTTGGCCCCTCCCCTCCTCAGTGTTCTTGTCCGCGAGGCACCTGCTGCCCAAGGTGCCATACGCCTGGATGTTCCCGAGGTCCGGGCGGGCTGGGCCCGCTCCTGGGCGGCTCGTCCGGGTTTGGCCCTCGGTATCGGCCTGGTGGCCTGGCTGGGGGTGGCTGCCGGCTGCTGCTGGACCCGCTACGACGCCAACCTGCTCCGCCTCCAAGGGGATAATCTTCCCTCCGTCCAGTGGGAAAAACGACTCCTCGCCTCCACCAAGGGCGCGTCCTGGCACGCGCTCGCCTGGGCCGACACGCGCGAGCAGGCACTTGAGATGAAGCGTCGCTTGGAGGCCCTGCCCGAGGTGGGCCGGGTCACTGAGACCGCAACGCTGTTGCCTGGCATCGCGGAGCAACAGGCCAAGCAGCCACTCCTTGCCGAAATCCGCGAGCGCCTGGTCCGCCTGCCCGAGGCGGGCGCGACTCTGATCCATCCCAGATCCACAGCCCAGGCCATCGGGGCCGAGGTGGAGCAATTGGCAAAGCAGCTAGCCCTGCCCGAGTTGGGCGACATCCCGCTGAAGGACCAGCTTTTGCAAACCTGCTCCCAACTGAGGGCAGCACTCTCCACGGCAGACCCGGCAACCGCCGCCGCCGCCCTGGCCCGACTGGACGACCGCATGGCCGGCGAGCTGCTGACCAACCTGCACAAACTCCGGTC
>JAFMJU010000072.1 GCA_017853285.1 Gemmataceae bacterium | reverse complement strand
ACCTGTTGGCCATGCGCGAATTTGCCGGCTCCCGGGGCAGGTTGGCAGGTTTCCCGGCGGGTGAGGGCTTCCGTCAGCACCTGGGTCACGGCTATCCCCACGAAAACATCCTGGCAAAGGCCCTGCGGGATTTGTGCCGGGTTTTCTGATGGCTACCTTTTGACCAATATTCCTTTTCCCCCTTCTGGGTGGAATCTTCCGGCTTTTCTGTAGTTTCCGCCAAAGCCAGCCGATTCTGATTAGGACAGTTTCAGGCCCGCCAGCCGGTGACTGCCTCCAACCGACCACCCTGCCCCCTCGGAATCGGACCCATGAATCGACGCGATGCCTCGCTTTTTCTGGGCGGAATGGCCCTGCTGGGCTCTGGGTTTTCGAAATCCCGCCTGATCGCGGCTGACTCCCCGGCGAAACTCGTGCCCGGCCAGCGCACCGGAACGGCTAATGGACACCAGGCCGGCCATGGCTACACCCACATTCCTGCTTTGGATGTGAATGTTTCGAAGGTGGATTCCCTGGCTGTAGCGATGACCGGCGCTGTCGCGGCCGGGGGCAACCCCCTGGAATGCAGCCGGGCTGAGATCGTCAGCGAGGTCACCCAGATCCTCCATGTGCATGGCAATAATGGCGTGAAACTGACTTTGGACGCCCATCTGGTGGGTCAGCTCTGGGCCTCACGGGATGGGGACGGTTTCTGTTCCCTTTCCAACGCTGAGGTGACCCTGATGGCTGACGGGGGAACCGTGCTGGGCGCGAACTTCAACGGGCGGTCCCATTCGGGCAAGGATGTGGTCTTCATCAATGACCACCTGGAACCCTCCACCGCGGTGGTGGCACCCGGGGAATATGTTCTGCTCCAGAGGCTGGTGATCGAAGCCTCCCACCCCAAGCGGTGCTTTCACAAGAATGTGGCGATGGCCTACTTCGGTCCGGAAGGCCCCAACCCGCCCGAATGGCTCAGGTTGCTGGCGGCCCATCGGGATGCCCCCAAACAGAAAGACCTGGGATTCCGGGTCATTTTGAAGGCGGAAAACGCTCCGGTTGGATGACATCCAAAGGCCCTAACCTAAAAATCACGGGGGGTTCCATGAGAAAAATCTCACGGAACCCCCCGGCCATTGATGGCGTGGCCCTCCAGCGATGGGGTGGCTAAAATGAGGTATCCCGCCCCAAGAGGTGATCGCCTCATGCTTTTGCTGAATTTCCTGCTGGCCACCTGCCACCAACCCTCCGCGCCGGCTAATGCCTTCCCCTTGTCTGCTTTTGTCAAGAAACACTGCCTCGAATGCCACCAGGGGGAAAAAGCCAAGGGAAGCCTTTCGCTCGAAAAATCCGACCCCGCCTCCGTGGTGAAAAACAGGGCCGCCTGGGAGCATTCCGTCGAACGCGCCCAGGGCGGCGACATGCCGCCCGCCAAAACCAAGGTGCGCCCCACCCCGGTGGAGATCGAGGGATTCACAAACAGGATCAACGAGATACTCGAAGCGGCCGATCGGCTCGCCAAACCGGATCCCGGACTGGTCCCCCCCCGGAGGCTGAACCGGGTGGAATACGCCAATACCCTGAAAGACCTTCTAGGCGTTGATTTCAACCCCGCAGGCGATTTCCCCTCCGATGACATCGGGCACGGCTTCGACAACAACGCCGAAACACTGTCCCTGCCTCCCCTGCTGATGGAGCGATATCTCTCCGCCGCGGAAACCGCGCTCGAGAAAGCCGTCCAGCTCAAGGCGCCCAAGCCCGCCAAACGCAACCTGTCCTCGCGCTACCTGGAACCCGCGCTGAAGAATCCAGGGGATGTGAAACGCTACCGCGAATTGAAGGAAGACCGCCTGTTCCAGACCTACAAGGTCACCGAAACCGGCGAATACATCCTGCGCTTCAAGGCCTACGGGATTCCCGGGGGTGGCAAGGCGCCCGAGATGGCCATCCTCGTCGGTGACAAACGGATCCTCGCCAAGCACAAGCTGGAAGGCGACGACAAGGCCCCCCAGGTGTTTGAGGCAAAAACCACCCTGCGCCCCAGGCAGTATCAATTCGGCCTGAGGCTGGAAAATCCCGGCGAAGGCCGGGCCGCCATGGTGGAATGGGCCGAGATCGAGGGTCCCACCGACACCCGCCCTGCCGAATTACGCGATTTGCTCTCCGTGGAAGAATCCAAGCCAGACGCGGAAAAAATTAGCGCGGTGTTGGGCCGTTTCGCCCGCAAGGCCTGGCGCGGCCAGGTGGATAACCAGGCCCTGCAGGGGGTGGTCGACCTGGCGATCGCCGATGGCGCCAAACGGAAGGATTGGGTTGCCGGCGCCAAAACCGGAATGCTGGCGATCCTGTGCTCCCCACGGTTTCTTTTCCGCCTGGAAACGGATGACCGCCCCCCGCGTGACGAACCGTATGACCTGACCGAGCTGCAGCTTGCAAGCCGGCTCTCCTACTTCCTGTGGAGCACGATGCCCGACCGGGAGCTGATGGAGCTGGCCGCTGACGGCCGGCTGATGGCAAACCTCGATTCCCAGATCGACCGCATGCTCAAGGCGGACAGGTCCGGGGCCTTGGTGGAGCATTTTTTCCCCCAGTGGCTGCAGATCCAGCGCCTGGACGCCTTCCATCCCGACAAGGGAAAATTCCCCTCCTTCAATGAGCAATTGCGCAAGTCGATGAAGATGGAGGCCCAGAAACTCTTCGAGGAGATCGTCCAACAGAATGGCAGCATCCTCGACATCATCAACGCCGACCATACCTGGCTGAACCAAAGACTGGCCCGCCATTACGGCATCACCGACACCAAAGGGAACGCCCTTTTCGAAAAGAAGGGCAAGGAGAAAGGCAAACCGATCGAGGGTGAGGAATTCGTCCGGGTGGAATTGGGAAACAACCCGTCGCGCGGTGGCGTGCTGGGGATGGCGGCGGTCCTTTCGGTCACCTCCAACCCCACCCGCACCTCGCCGGTTAAACGCGGCAAGTGGGTACTCGAACAGTTGATGGGCACGCCTCCCCCCGCCCCGCCCCCCAATGTCCCCGAGCTAGAGGCCACGGCCAAAAATGCCAAGGCCGAGACACTACGCCAGCGCATGGAACTGCATCGCTCCAACCCGGCGTGCTCCACCTGCCACCTGAAAATGGACGCCCTTGGTTTCGCCTTCGAGGCGTTCGACGCCCTGGGAGCCAAGCGCGACAAGGACGAGGGCCAGCCGATCGATCCCTCGGGGGAGTTGCCCGGTGGCCGCAAGGTGAACGGCTTGCAGGATGTCCGCGCTTACTTGGTTGAAAACAAGGACAAGTTCACCAAGACCATGGCGGAGCGGCTACTGGTCTACGCCATCGGGCGTGGCTTGGTCCCATCCGACCGTAAAGCTGTCGAGGGGATCGTCGATGCCACCCGGAAGGGTGATTACAAATTCAGCGCCATGGTGAAGGCGGTGGTCCAAAGCCAGCCCTTTCGCCAAAAACGCGGGCGCGACGCCCAGGCTACCGAATAAATTGCCTCGATACTGCCAGCTTTTGTGTGTTAAGATAGATAAAGCAATCTGATGCCCGTCAGTAGAGGAGTACAAACCATGGCACAACTGAACCGGCGCCGGGCTCTCCAAGGCCTCGGGGCGACCATCGGTCTGCCTTGGCTGGAATCTTTGGTCCGCGCCTCCGCGGAATCATCCGTTGCACAGGCCGGCCAACCCCCAGTGCGCCTAGCGTGGATGTATGTGCCCAATGGTGTCCACATGCCCAACTGGCGTCCCGCCGCCGAGGGCAAACTGAGCGAACTCCCCGCCACGCTGAAGCCACTCGAAACCTTCCGCAATCAGGTCAGTGTCTTGACGGGCCTCACCGCTGACAAAGCCCGCCCGAATGGTGATGGCCCGGGCGATCATGCCCGCGCCCTCTCAGCCTTCCTCACCGGGTGCCAGGCGCGGAAGACCGATGGCACCAACATCAGTTCCGGTATCTCGGTGGACCAGATCGCGGCAGGCGGCATGGGCCACCTCACCCGGCTCCCCTCGCTCGAAATCGGCGCCGAAGCCGGGGCCATGGCGGGCAACTGTGATTCGGGCTATAGCTGTGTCTACTCTTCCACCATGGCTTGGCGGTCCTCCTCCCAGCCCCTCCCCAAGGAGGTGAACCCGGCGTTGGTGTTCGACCGCCTGTTCGGTGCTTCCGCCGACGAATCGCGCAAGGACAAGGACCGGCTACGCCGCAGCGTGCTGGACACGGTCACCAAGGATGCCGCCAGCCTTCGCGGCAAAATTTCCACCGGCGACAAGCGCAAGCTGGACGAATACCTCGACAGCGTACGCGACATCGAGGTCCGCATGGCCCGGGCCGAAAAACTTCCCCCCCCGGCAAAACCGCCCATCGATCGCCCCAAGGGCGTTCCAGCCGCCTACGGGGAGCACCTCGAATTGCTGGCTGACCTGCTCGTGCTGGCCTTCCAAACTGACACAACCCGTGTCGCCACCTTCGTTTTGGCCAACGAGGGATCCAATCGGCCCTACCCTTGGCTCAAGGTTCCCGAAGGGCACCACGACCTGTCTCACCACGGTCGCAACGCCGCAAAGCAGGAAAAGATCGCCAAAATCAACCTCTTCCACGCCGAGGTGCTGGGACGATTGGGGCGCAAGCTGTCCGAAATCCGCGAAGGCGACGGCTCCCTGCTCGATCGTTGCCTCATCGCCTACGGCTCCGGAAACTCCGACGGCGACCGCCACAATCACGATGACCTGCCGATTGTGCTTATGGGCGGTGCCAAACTCGGCATCGAGGGCAACCGCCATGTGGTGTTCCCCAAGGAAACGCCTTTGACCAACCTGTGGCTGGCCATGCTGGCCAAGGCTGGTGTCCAGCGAGACAAGCTGGGCGACAGCACTGGCGTGCTGAAGATCTAGTTGGGCGCACAAGCATCTGGCAAGAAATAGGCCGCGCGAGGCTTTCCCCGCGCGGCCTTTCTGTTGTAGTCAATCAGCCAAGGGGTTCACTTCCCCGCCAGACTCACCATAACCTCAGCGTCAAACATCAGCTTGGGATCACCCCGCTCGGCAAGCGTTTTTGCCAGGGTGCCGATGGTGCGCGTGACCGGCGCGTTATGCAGCACCTTGCCGTTGTGTTCCACCACCAACGGGCCGTTGAACGGGATCATGCGGTCATCCAGACGGATGATCAATTGGTCGACTTCTTCAGCTTTGGTGATGTTGATCCGATTTTCTCCCCTCTCCGCAATCACCAGGGCGCCACCCTTGGCTTTACCCTTGGGAACCGCCAGCCAGTAGGATCGGTCATGCGTCGCGCCTGTCTGTTTCCAGACCACCCGGTCGGGAACCGGATTGCGGCTAAATTTGGCCAACCATGGCAACGCCTCCTTGTCCTCCAGATTCATCCAATGCCCCTTCCCCTCGCGGATCCGGACAAAGTTCTCATAGCCTTTGGGGTCTTCCTTGCGGAGTTTGCCCAGTTGCTCGCCATATTCAGCGCCGATCTTCGCCCGGTTGTAGGCGTTGTCGTTCGCACCCACCTGCAGGGCGAAGGGCACATTGCGCAGCGACAATAAAGACACCCCGTTGGGGTGCCCGGCCATCATCGCGGCCCCGGCCCACCAGTCAGCCATGCGGGGAGCCATCTGGTAGACGCCGTCACCGCCAGCCGAATATCCCATGATGTACACCCGGTCCGGATTCACACCTTCCAGGGCGACGAAGTCCTCCACCAGTCGGGCAAAAAATCGGTCGATGTGCCCTTCATGCCACAGGTTCCAGGTGTTGGTGGGTGCCCGCGGCGCCAGATAAATGCGCTCGGCCGGCTGGTACAGTTTTTTCTGGTTCTCGTACTGGCTATCGTTCACCCGGGCGGGGGCGCCGCCACCTCCGTGCATCGAGATCCAAAGGCTCCGGCCGGTTGCCGGTTTTTCACCAAAAGTCTTGGTGAAAAAAGGCATCACCAGGGTGCCTTCTTTCAATTCCTTTTTCTCCAGTTCCAGCGCCCGCTCCTTCCGCAGGGCATCCACATGGGCATCCCATAACAACGTCCGGGCCCGGGCCGAATCTTCCTTCGATAACGGGACCGAGGCGAAGGGTTGGTCACCAGCTTTCGCGACGCCACCCTCCTGGCCCTTGAGCAGCTTGGCCAGTTCCTCAATCGCGCCAGACGACGCCTTGGCATCCACCGGCTTCTCGGCGCGCGCCAAGCCTGCCGCCAAAAAGAAGGCCACACCTATCCGGGCGAAATAATCGACTCGCATCTCCACACTCCTTTTCAAATCCCGCGCGGCCGGTCAAGCACCGAGGCGGATCTCCACCAGTTGTTCCTTGTCCTTTGCCGAGGTGCGCACGGTCTTCTTCACGCCCTCCACGGAAATCTCCACCTCAATATCCCGGGGCAAGTCGAAACCGGCGATGTCGTTGAGATCGTTGGTCTCTCCCCTCGAGGTATCCTGTTTTTTCCGGGCCCCATCTTTGGCGGGAGTGACAACCACCGGCCGCGCGATCCGCTTGCCCGAGGCATCCACCACACGCACCAACAGCCGGACTGTGCCTTCAGGCGCCACCGGTTTTTTGGCATACCGGTCCGTCACATTCTCGCCAGGTACCTGGTGATCCCGCATGGCCCACACCATCGGAAACCAGACCTTAGATCGCTTGAAACTGGCGGCGTAGATGGCGTGCTCGAAGACATCCCGCTTCGCCTGGGCCGCGTCACCGACAAACCAGCCCCTATCCAGGCCCTGTGGGTCCTGCTCGCAAGCGCCGGTGAAATGCCAATCCTTGTCCCACACCTCCACCCAGGTATGGTTGCCCCGCTTGTTCGCCCACAGCGGTGTGCCCACCAGCCGGGCCGGGATGCAAACGGCACGGCATGCGTCCGCAAGCACGATGGAAAGCCCGGTGCAGGAGGCCAGTCCTGTCTCCAGAGTCTCCTTGGCGCTCTGGTTTGGGGCCCGCCGCTTGGTGGAGTATTTCACCTTCAACTTGCCGAACAACTCGGCGTTCAGTTTTCGGGCCGCCTCTTCGGGAGTTTTGCAATCCTTCACCATGGGCATGCACAGGTCGAAGAATTCTTTGCGCCAGGGATCCCGCGTTTCATCGACATGGGCATACGGAAGCACATCATTCAGGAACAGCTCCGCGGGAATGGATTTGCCCCACGGGGTTTCACGGCGGGCCCTGTAGGCCAGCCGGGTATTCTCCAGCAGGTAGTCAGATTTCAGGACCTTTCGATCGCTCTCCGGCATGTTGGCGATCAAAAACTCCATGCCCGGCCGTTCTTCGGGGGTGCTTTCCTTCAGCGCCCGTTCCAGTTCGGCCCGGTTGGCCCCCGCGCTGGACAATGCCTCGACAATCTCCGGCTTTTCAGCAGGTGTCAGCACCAACAACCAGGACAAGACCATCGCCGCGATCATGGGTTCACTCCGAAACAGAAGTTGGTTCAGGCTGGTCCCACCCGTTGGAGGCCAGGAAGTCCTTCGCCCACACATAATGCTCCAGCAATCCCTCGGTGGGCAGCCCGATCAACCGGCAAGCCGCGTAGAGGGCTTCCACGGTGGCCAGGCCTTCGTCCGGGTCGGTCCCGTAGCGTGAACAGCGGGGATATGCGGTGCGGATTCCAGCCAGGCTCCTGCACTCCAAGTCGGGGAAATGACTCCGCATGGTCTGGGCCCGGCGCCAGGAGGCGTCCAGCAGGACCAACGGTTTTCCGGCATCAGCCGCGCTCAAGCCAGGACCATCGGTCCATAACAGCGTGGCCGGGCCAACATCTGGTTTTGTTTTGAACGGATAACCCACCACGCGCACCAGCGGATGGTTCCGCAACGGCCAAATGGTACAGCGGTCTTTCCGTTCCTTCACCGAGCGAATGATCGTCACCGGGGATTTCATGCCAGTTACCGTTTCCAAGGTTATGGATTGATCTTAACCCAACACGGCCGCCTCCACCCCCTCCTGATCTGTTCCGTCCGCGCAGCCGATATAAATCACATTGGGCCCGGGCCGGTTTTCCGGTTGCCCCGATCAGGGTGATCCCCAGGGAGACGACGGATGAAGATCCATCTGCGCTATTGCAGCAAGTGAAATTATGAACCCCAAGCCGTCGGTCTGACGGCGAAATTGCTCTCAAGCCTCAAGCAAAAAATCACCTCGCTGGAGCTTCAGCCCTCCGATGGCGGCTGCTTCGAGCTCACGGTGAATGGCGCGCTGGTCTACAGCAAGCTGAAGGAAGGCAAATTCCCCGACGAGGCTTGGGCCCTCCGGGAAGTCTCGGCCTTGGCCTGAACCATCGCCACAACCGCCCCGGACCGCTGGTACAATCCACAAAGGGCAGTCTCGGTGGTCACGGGGTTTTTTCATGGCTTGGTTCGGCAGACGCAAACGGCTCATCGACCACGCCTCCTGCGCGGGTTGAGCAGGCAAGTTGCCCCCCGGGAGCATCTCGCAGGTCCTGCGATTCGTGCCTCCCAGCAATGATCCCAACCTCCTGGTGGGCACACGCACGCACGACGATGCGGGAGTCTACAAGCTGCGGGACGATCTCGCCCTGGTGCAAACGGTCGATTTCTTCCCCCCCGTGGTGGATGACCCGTTCATCTACGGTCAAATCGCCGCAGCCAACGCGCTCAGCGATGTCTATGCGATGAATGGCGAGCCGAAGACCGCCATGAATCTGGTGGGCTACCCGGATGACACCGACCCCGCCCTCACCTGGCTTGGCCCCATTCTGGCGGGCGGGGCGGACCGCTGCGCCCTGGCCGGTGCCGCCATTGTCGGCGGGCACACCGTCCGCGACCGTGAGATCAAATTCGGCCTGTCCGTCACGGGTATCGTCCACCCCGACGAGGTGCTCACCAACGCCACCGCCCGCCCGGGGGATCTCCTGGTCCTCACCAAACCACTGGGAACAGGGTTTGTCACGACCGCCCACCGCGCCCGCAAATGCCCCGACGCGCTCCTCGCCGAAGCGTGCTCCAGCATGATCGAACTCAACCAATCCGGACGCGACGCCCTGCGCGCGGCGGGTGGCGCCCACGCCCTGACCGATGTCACCGGGTTCGGTCTGGCAGGCCACCTGCTGGAGATGGCCGAGGGATCCGGCATGCAGGCGACCATCCGCCTGAGTGCCCTGCCGGTAATTCACGGTGTGGAGCCATTTATCCAAAAACGGTTTTTCACCCGGGCCAGCAAAACCAACCGGGAGTATGTGGAGCCCCACCTTCAGCTGGGTTCCGGGCTCGATTCCCGCAGGCTGGAACTTTTTTTCGACGCGCAAACCTCCGGCGGACTGCTGATCAGCGTCGCCCCGGACCACGCGACAAAACTTGTTTCGCAACTCCAATCCAGAAAAGCACTTGCGGCAGCCATTATTGGCGAGATCGGGCCCTGGGAGCAGGGAAAACCGCACTTGGTGGTCCGGTCCTGACAACCCGCCCCGGCCTTTTTGGCCACACCCCCGAATCGCTTGATTAACTCCCCGGAAAAGCGATAAAATCACACCTGTGCTCGGGCGTCGCCCGGGCCTCCCCAAGTTTCAGGCGTCGGGACTGGCGCACAGGGAATGGCCGGAAAAAATCGCTGGCTGTTCAAGCAGGAGCCGGAAAGCTTCGGGTGGAAGCACCTGGTTGCAGAAGGTTCCACTTGGTGGGATGGCGTCAACAACGCCCTAGCCTGCAAGCACCTGCAGGCCATCCGACCCAACGACATGATCTTGCTTTACCACACCGGCAAGGAAAAAGCCGTCGTGGCTGAATTGCGCGCGGTGGAGGGCCCGGCCCTACCACCCTCTTCTTCGGCTGACGCCAAGCCGACCGTGCGGGTGGAACCTGTTCGGGCCCTTCCCCGCCCCGTGTCTCTGGCTGAAATCAAGGAAGACCCCGCCCTGGCGGATTGGGATCTGGTGCGTTTACCCAGGCTTTCGGTGATGCCCGTCAGCCAAGCCCAATGGAACCGCGTCTGCGAGTTGGCCAAAACCCATGCCTGATCCCAAACCAACCCGGGCCGGCAACGGCAAACAACGCGAAAAAGCCTCCAAAAGCCCGCCCGGTCTCCGCCCGGCGGCCGCCCGTCGCAGCGACCGGTTCCTTGCGCAATTGAGCGGGTACAAGCGCGTGACGCTGGTCACCCATGTGAACCCCGATCCCGATAGCCTCGGCAGCATGCTGGGGCTCGCCCATCTGGTGGAGAAAAAACTCGGCATACCCACGCGCCTGACACGCGACGGACTCATCTCCCGCGCCGAAAACCGAGCCATGGTGGATCTGCTGGAGATCGAACTCGAGCCCATCGACACCATCGCCTGGGATCCCCATGAGGCGGTGGTGATGGTGGATAGCCAACCCAACACCGGCCGGCACCACCTGGGCGAGGACGCCCCCCTGGTCGCCGTGATCGACCATCACGACACGCCCGGCGACCTCGACAACATCGATTTTGTCGATGTCCGTCGCAGCCTCGGTGCCACCTGCTCGCTGGTGACCAGCTATCTCCGCGAGCAATTGGTCTCGCCGGATGCCCGCCTGGCCACCGCCCTGCTGTACGGGATCGAGACCGAATTGTGCGGCTACCCTCGGGAGGCCAGCCCGGTGGATGACAAGGCGCTCATCCATCTGTACCCCCTGGCCGACAAAGACCTGATGGCCCGCATCCGCAACGCCCGGTTGCCCCAGACCTACTTCAACGGCCTGCTCCAGGCCCTGCAAAACTCGTTCATCTACGACAGGCTCATCATCAGTTGGGTGGACGACCTGCCCCAGCCCGAAATGGCCGCCGAGGTGGTCGATTTCCTGATCCGCTTCGAGGAGGTGGATTGGGCCCTCTGCGGCGGCATTTACAACAACAATCTCATCCTGTCGCTGCGGGCCGCGGTCCCCGACGCCCAGGCTGGCGAACTGCTTTCCAAGGTGGTGGGCAAATTGGGGCGCGCCGGCGGCCACGACCGCCGTGCCGGCGGCCTCATTCCGCTGACCAGTGTCGCCGAGAGCGCCATCGACAACATCCAGTCCGAGTTGCGCAAGCGGCTGCTGAAAACCATGCATATCGAGGAGTGCCGCGGCCAGCGACTGGTCAGCAAGCGGGATATACTCCACAATCTCCACACCTAGCCCTTTTGCGGGAGCCTCCGCGTCCCCTTTCTCCCGGAAGGCAACCATGCGCATCGCGCTCCGCGAAGTCTCGCCTCCCAGCCCCTGCGGCTACCTCCCGGACAGGGCCTGGCGGATGGAGCACCTGCGCGTCGAGTCGATCACCGCGGACGAGTACCAACTGCTGATGGAGCGCGGCTGGCGTCACTTCGGCCACTGGGTTTTCCGGCCCGTGTGCGAGGAATGTCAGGCCTGCCAGTCCATCCGCATCCCCGTC
>JAFMJU010000071.1 GCA_017853285.1 Gemmataceae bacterium | reverse complement strand
CACCCAGGCCTCAATCTGGGTTGGATCGGGGGAATATTCCAGTTCCAAGCTGACGGCCCCGGGAACATTCAGCTCCTTGATCTTGGTCAGGTAGGGCAGGAAATCGACCACGCCCCGGCCGGGGGGCAGGTCGCCGTGAACCTTGCCATCACAGTCGGACAGGTGGACATGGCAGGCCCGCCCGCGCAGGGTCTCCAAACCGGCTGCCGGTGTGTGGGACAACTCGCAGTGGGAGATATCGATATTGGCCTGGACCGCCGGATGGTTGACCTCGTCCAGGAACCGGGCCATCTTGTCCACGGTGTTCAGCAGGGACATCTTGAACGGTTCGAGTTCGAGGGCGATTTTCAGGTCAAGGCCTGCGGCGTGGTCGCCCAGTTTTTTCATTTCTTGCACCGCGGTGTCCCATTGCTCTTTCGGGGGGACAACCTGCTGCTCCCAAATGTATTCCCCCAGGACCAGCAGGAGGTTCTCGCCGCCAAAGCCGTAGGTCATGTCGAGGTAGGCCCGGCAGCGTTCCTGATGGAACCGGCGCACGGATGGGTTGGGATCGATCAAGCCCACCGCCACGCAGGCGACGCTGATGATGGGTAGGCCGGCCTTCTCGCATTCGACGCGGATGAGCTTGCGTTCGCGGGCATCGATGTCCAGTGGATCGGCGAAGATGTCGATGGAGTCAAAGCCGATTTCGGCGGTCTTGCGGATACCCCAGGCGGTGTCGCGGCCGGCCTGGGCCCAGGCTGAATTGATCATTCCCAATCGCATCGCAGTCGCTCCAGCAGTCCAGGCGCCCCGCCACAGCCCCGCAAACGCGGATTGCCCGGCTAACCCTGAAAACGGGAAGCTAACACGGAAAAGGCGGTGCCGCCAGAGGCCGGCCCACGGGGCGGGAATCGGGCCGGGCCACTAATATGAATCCATGGATCCGGTCAGTCAGGAGAAAACATGAACAGCCTTGAAGAGCGCATCGCCCAGTTCAGCAAGATGTCCCAGGATGATCCGGACAATGAGTTGGGCCACTACCGTCTTGGCCAACTGCTGCAGGAGGCGAACCGCCACGAGGACGCCATCCGTTCTTTCCGTCGCACCCTGGAGCTGAGCCCCCAGTTCAGCAAGGTATTCCTGCTGCTGGGCAAATCGCAGGTGGCCCTGAACCGCAAGGAAGAGGCGATCGCCACCTATCAGGAGGGGCATAAGGTCGCCACGGAGCGCGGGGACCGGATTCCCGCCTCCGAAATCTCCAAGGAATTGGAATCGCTGGGTGTGAAGCCACCGGAGCCCGCCGCGGCCCCCGAGCCGGAGGGGCCGGAAACGGGTTTCAAGTGCGCCCGGCTGATGTGCCCTGCCGGCAAGCGGGCCCGCCAGCTGGACAAGGCGCCGATGCCCGACGAATTGGGGCTGGAAATCCAGCAAAAGGTCTGCGCGGACTGCTGGAACGCCTGGTTCAAGGACATGAGCGTGAAAGTGATCAACGAGTTGCGCCTGGACCTGTCGAGCGAGGCCTCCATGGCCGAGTACGACAAGCACATGCGCGAGTTTCTGGGATTGCCAGGCTAAGTCTGGCGGGATTTGGTCACTGGTTTTTTGCCCTGGGCAGGCGGACTGTGAAAACAGACCCCCTGCCCAGCTCGCTTTTGGCGGTGATGGTTCCCTGGCTGGCGGTCACCAGGTGTTTCACGATGGATAAGCCCAGCCCCGTGCCACCCAGATCGCGGCTGCGGGCTTTTTCCACGCGGAAAAAGCGTTCGAACACGCGTGGCAAGTCGGATTCGGGGATGCCGATCCCGGTGTCGGCCACCTCCAGATGGACATACCCCTCGGATTCACCGGCGGCCTTTGCCGAAAGGGTGACCGAACCACCGGGTTGGTTGTAGCGGATGGCGTTGGCGGCCAGGTTGTCGAGAACCTGTGTGAGCGCCTCCTCATCGATCCAGATCCAGAGGTTTTCCTCCACCGGGACCACCTTCAGGCTGACCCCCACCCGCGCGGCCTGTTCCCGGTTTCGGGCGACGCAGTCCTCCAATGCCTCGGCCGAGTCGACCGCCTGCGGGCGAAGCGACTCGCGGCCGGCCTCGATCCTGGCGATGCTGAGCAGGTCGACGATGAGGAAGCTGAGGCGCTCGCTCTGCTGGATGATCTGGGAGAGGAACTTTTCCCGGGCGGCGGGATCATCATGGGCCCCGCCCTCAAGGGTCTCGGCACATAGCCTGATGACCGCGAGGGGGGTCTTCAGCTCGTGGGAGACATTGGCGACAAAGTCGCGGCGCAGGCTTTCCAGTTTTTTCAGCTCGGTGGTGTCGTGCACCACCACCACGGCGCCGCGTATCTGCGATGTCGGGCCGCTGCCCAGCGGTGTCGCGTGGATGTTGAGGCTGCGCGCCGGGGTGCCGGGCCAATCCAGCTCGCAGGTGGCAGCCTCATTGCGGCCCACGGCCTGGCTCACGGCGTCGAGCAGTTCCCGCACACGGACCAGTTCCCAAAAACGCCTGCCGGCGGGGTTGGCGGTCGGCAGGTCCAAAAGGCGTATGGCGCGCTCGTTGACGAACAGCAAACGCTCGTTGGCGTCGAGGGCGATGACGCCCTCCACCATGCTGTCGAGGATCGCCTTCAATTGGGCCGTCTCCCGGTCGATCTGCTCGATCTGCCGGGCCAGCCGCTCGGACATCCGGTTGAAGGCGCGGCCCAACACGCTGAGTTCGCTGTCGTTTTCCAGGTGGATGGTCAGGCCGGTTTCACCCTGCCCGGTGCGTTCGGCAAAGCGGACTAGCCTGCGGAGGGGCTGGGCGATGGCCCTGGCAATGCGGCTGGCCAGCCAGGCGGTTAGGCCGACGCCCAGCAGCGCCACCAAAACCAGTGCCAGGAAAACCGGGAGGGGCTCCACACCGGAATCTGGCAACAGCCACCAGAGGCCCAGCCCGGTGACCAGTGGCAGGCAAATCCAGGCGATGGAGAAGGGGACAAAGACCCGGCGGAAAATGCGCGCCCGCCGCTTTTCCTGCCGCGGGGGGGAGTCGCCCCCGTCACGCGCGGTCGGGCGTTCCGTTTGCTTTTCGCCTGGAGTAGGCTCGCCCGCCATGGTGTGTCAGCCCGTTTCGGAAACCAAGCCCGCAAGCAGGGAGAGTCGGGAACGGATCACTGGCCCCGGCTTGCGGCTACATCCCGCCTGCCCGACAGCAACCGCATGCCGATGTTGACCACCATCACCAGGGTGAGGAGGACGAAAGCCCCGGCCCAGGCCATCTGCTTTTCGGATTCCTTGTCTCCTGTGGAGTAGGTGTAGATGTAGTAGGTGAGGAAAGGCATCTTTTCGCCCATCCCGTCCTCGGGCCAGAAATTGGACGACCCGGCGGTGAACAGCAGCGGCGCCGTCTCGCCGGCGATCCGCGCCATGCCCAGGAAGACCCCGGTGATCATGGCAGTGGTCGCGGCCGGGACGATCACGCGCACCACGGTCTGCGCCGGGGTGGCCCCCAAGGCGTAACTGGCGCGGCGCAGCGCATCTGGCACCGTGCGCAGCGCCTCTTCGGAGGTGCGAAGCACCACCGGCATCAGCATCATGGCCAAGGCCATGGCCCCGGCCCAGCCTGACGGGTGGGGCACCAACCAGCCGATCTGATCCAGCAGGCCCAGGCCCTGGGCCACAGGCGGCACCTTCCACAGGGAACTGTCCGGCGTGCTGGAGGTTTGGATGAGCAAAGCATAGATGAACAGGCCGACCAGAACCGAGGGCACGCCTGTCAGCAGTTCCGAGACGAACCGGGTCAGGTGGGCCAGCCTGGATTTGCGGTATTCCACCAGGTACACGGCCCCGAGGATTCCGATGGGTGTGCCGATCAGCGTGGCAATAAGGACCATGACCACACTGCCGATCATGGCGTGTCCAAGACCCCGCGAGGTGAGGCTGGACAGGTCACGGGTGAAGAAGTCGGCGTTGAGGTTGGTGGAACCCGCCCAGGTGATGTAGCCGAAGATATGGAAGAGCGGCAGCAGGATGATCGTGACGCACAGGGCCAGGATCCCCGTCATCACCAGATCGAACCGCTGAATCCAAACCCCCTTGCCCCGCACGCGGGCCATGGCGGAAGCCATGATCTCCTCGTTGAGGACCCTTTGGTCGGATGATTCGACCGATTTGGGCTTGGGGGAAACCGGGCCTGGAATCGGAGCGCTGGCGGTGGTGGGAGCCGCGGTCTGGTTTCTGCGGCCCAGCCGGCGCTTTTCGCCACGGAGAATCCAGCGGGCCACCAGATTTATGCAGAGGCTGATGCCGAACAGGACAAGCCCGAGGCCGATCAGGGCGCTGCGGTGGATGACATTCTCGCCGGGCATCTGGTTGGCCAGCACGCTGGGTATGGAATAGCCCAGCCCGAAAATGGATCCAATGCGTGGGTCGTTGCCGATCACCATGGCGACAGCCATGGTCTCGCCGATGGCCCGGCCAAGGCCCAGCAGGCACCCGCCCAGAATACCCGCCCGGGCGTTTGGCAGGACCACTCCCCAAATGGTCTGCCACCGGCTCGCGCCCAAGGCCAGGCTGGCCTGCCTTTGGGCGTTGGGCACCGAACGGATGGCGTCGTAGCTCAGTGCCGTGATGTAGGGAAGGACCATCAGGGCCAGGAGTACGCCGGCCGTGAACAGGCCGCGGCCGCCGGCGCTGCCCGCACCAATCGTGGAAAAAAGTGGTTGGAGGACAGGGACCAGGAAGAATATGCCCCAAAAGCCGTAGACGACTGAGGGGATTGCCGCCAGCAGTTCAATCAGAAAGGTGGCCCATACCCGGATCCAGCCGGGGGCGATCTCGGCCAGGCAGGCGGCCGCTCCCACCCCCAGGGGAACCGCGAACAGCATGGCCAGCAGGCTGGTCACGACGGTCCCGTAAATGAACGGAAGGGCCCCGAACCGTTTGCCGGACACATCCCACTCGGAGCTAACCAGGAAGGATGGCCCCAGCACGCGGAGGGCATCCCAGGATTCCAGGATCAACACCAAAACCAGGAGGCCGGCGATGACCGGGAAAGCCAGGGCACCCAAGGCCGTGGTCCATTTGAGCAAGCGGTCGCCCACGGCCAGCCCCATGCCTGTTTTGGGGGATGTGGTCGCCAACGATTTGGGAGTCGCGCTCATGGATCCGCCAACCGGTGGGGGGGCGAAAAGGCCCTATTTGCCTGCCAGCTTTTCCAATGCCTGCACAGCCTTGGAGGCAAGGGGTTCCGGCAGGGGGGCGTAATGTTCCGGCGCGGCCAGCGCCTGCCCTTCCTTGCTTAGGGCCCAGGTGAGGAATTTCCGGATACCCTCAGCCTTGGGGGTGTCGGTGCGGGTGACCGCCCAAACGGTTCCACAGGCGGGATAAACGCCCTTGCCCTTCCCGTTGACCAGATCGAAGACCAGATTGTCAGGAACCTGAAGGCCCGCGGCGGCGGCAGTCACCGACTCGATGGTGGGCTCGACGAATTCATTTCCGTCGGCGGATTGCAATTTGGCGGTCCGCAGTTTTTTCTTGTCGAGTGCGTAGGTCAACTCGACATACCCGATGGCGCCGGGGGTGCCCTCCACGAGTGCGGCGACGCCATCGTTCTTCAGCCCGCCCTGTCCCACGCCCGACGGCCAGTTGGGTTGGGTGCCCGATCCAACCTTTTCCTTGAAGGCCGGGCTGTTGCCAGCGAGGTAGGAGGTGAAAATGAAGGTGGTGCCGCTACCATCGGACCTTCTGCAAACTGTGATGGGCAGGTTGGGAAGTTTCAAACCGGGATTGAGGGAGGCGATCGCAGGATCATTCCAGTTTTTGATGGTTCCCAGGTAAATGTCGGCAAGGACATTGCCGTTCAACTGCAGGCCCTTTTCCCCCAATTCAGGCAGGTTGTAGACGGCGACCACCGCGCCCATGGCAAGCGGTATATGCAACACCTTGTCCTTGCCGCCAGCCTTCTCCATCTGTTCCGCCGAGAGGGGGGCATCGGTGCAGCCGAAATCGGTCTCGCGATTGAGCATGTCCAGGATGCCCTTGGTGGATCCGGTGGAAATGTAATCCACCCGCACCCCGGTGGGCTCCGCCTTGACGGCCCAAACCTGCATCAACCGCAACACGAAGCTGGATCCGGTGGCGCTGAGCTTCACCACCTTTTGTTTGCCATCCTTCGATTTGCCGGCCCCGCACCCAAGGACACACATCAGGCCCAAACCGAGCAACCATGCATGAAGGGAACGCATGCAGAAAACCCCTGAAACCTGCGGACTATGACAATATTTGTATGTTACCCGGCGTTGAAACGGTTTTTTGGCTGGAATTGTGATCGTTTGATGAAGATTTCAGGGCTGTTCCGCCAGGCCCAAACCTCCGCGGATGACTACCTTTTGCAAGCCGGGGGCAAAAAGAAGCGGAATCGCCAAAGCAAGGCCCAGCAAGCCTGTGGTTTGCGCTAGCAGTCGCAATCCAGATTGGATGCCCATGGTGGCGGCCTGGAGTTTCACGATCACCGCCAGCAAACCCGCTGACAGCGCCGGAGCTTCCACCTCGTCCATGCCCCGGGCGGTGAAATGCTCCAGGGATCGGTCGAGGGTAGCCATGACCACCGGCCGGTCGGAACGGATGGAGGCGCGGAGGTGGTCGAACGCGGTTTCCTTGCCATCGGAGACGGCCGTTCCCATCCATGCCGGGACAAGAATCAACGGAGTGGCCAAAACCACGATGGCAAATGCGGCGGCAACCGGCAGGTCGGATTTGTCGAGGCATTCCACCTCGTCAATCAGGAAGGAGGCGGGAAGCGCCCCAAGGAAAAATCCCCAGACTGCCAAACGGATTGAGACCTCGGCCAGCGGCGTGGTCAGGTTGACGTTGGCCAGCCAATAGACCGCCAGCGACGAACCGATCACACCGGCCAGCAATCCCAGGTGCCGGGTGTCCCGATTGCGGAAGCCGATGAAAACCAGGAATCCCGCCGCCATGGTGAGAGTCACGGGGACAAACACGAGTCCGGCGGTGACCGCCGGGACGGCCCGCAACTCGACCAGATATTTTGAAACCACCCCCAGCACTGCGGCGAGGTGCAACAGCAGCAGCATCCGGCCGCCCATGGCGCAGAGGTAGGTGCGGCTGCGGAGGAGACGGCCGAGCGAGTCGCCCCGCCTGAGTGATCGGGCCAACCTGACGCACAGGGCCGCGAAAACCAGGCAGGAACCCGCCACCAGCGCGATGAATAGATTGGACGTCAGGCCTCCCTCCCGGGCGCGCCATCCGAGGATGAACAGCAGGCTCATCAGCCAGGTGACCAACAGGTGGATCACCAGGGTGTCGGGTTTTGTGCCGGGGGAGTGGTTGTTTTCAGCGGGGGGAGCGGGGGAATCGGGCGGGACAAACAGCAGGATCATGCCGACACCCCCCAAGGCCACCGGCACATTGGCCCAGTAGATCCAGCGCCATCCCGCCACCTCGTTGATCCATGCGGCGGCCAGCGGGCTGGTGCCGCGCGTGGTGTAGGCGAACAGTCCGTAACACAACACGGCCGCGAACAGCATTGAATCGAATCGGGACAATAGAAAAGACCGCAAAAGGATGATGCAGATCCCCTTGCCCAATCCCTCGACTGCACGGGCGACCATCATGCCCGCGAATCCCTCGGCTCGGCCGCACAGCCAATTGCCGGTGACAAACCAGAGCAAACCCAGGATCAGGGTGTTGCGGGGGCCGAATTTTTTGGACAATCCCAGGCCGCCGAAGACCCCGTACAGGGTGGACAGGCTCCAGGCCGCGGTGAGCCAGGTTGAATTCCCGGGGTCGGACTCGATTCCCCTTCGGATATCGCCGTCCGCCAGGTCTGTGAGAACCAAAGTCTGGTAGACGGTGGCCAGGATGGGAAGGATGGCCACCAGCGTGAGAACCCGCCTGGCCCGGGTGCCGGAATGTTCCGACGCTTCTGGAGTCATGGCTTTTTGCCGGTTTCGGGGCCCGCTTTTGCCGGTTCGTCGTCGAAACGAGTGTCGAGGCGGCGGGATTCCGCCAGGGCGGATTTGGTCCAGTGCGGGTCACCCGGACCGTGGGCTATGGTGACACGGGTGGAGTACCCGGCCCTCAGGTCGGCCAAGTCTTGCCCCGGGTCGAGCATGATCCGCACCGGCACACGCTGTACCACCTTGGTGAACTCACCCGTCACCACATTGCGGGGCAGCAGCGAGAATTCGGCGCCGGTGGACCGGTTGAGCCAAAGCACCCGGCCGCGGACCGACTGTCCTGTGGCGTCCACGCGCACCTCGGCGGTGTTGCCCGGGTTCACTCCGCGCATCCGCGTTTCCTCCAGGTTGGCGGTGACATAGAGGAGGTCCGGGTCAAACACAGTCACGAGCGGAAGGCCCATGGTGACATGGTCGCCTGTGTTCTTCATCCGTTTGACCACCACCCCGGAGATGGGGGAGACCACCTTGGTGTTCTCGAGGTGGCGGCGGGCGGTATGCAGCAGGGTGCGGGCCTCGGTGACGGCCTGACGCCGGGTGGCCAGCATTTGCTCGGCCTCGCGGATGGTGTCGGTCTGGGTTTCCGCAAGAGCCAGGGAGATTTTGGCCTTTTCGGTGGCGGTGATTGCCGCCTCGTAATCCTTGCGGGCGATTTCCACCTGGGTGCGACCGGCGGAGGCTTTGTCCCGCTTGGCTTCCGCCAGTCTCAGTTCAGCCTTGGTAGTCTCGTTGGTGCGGTTGACCTCCTGGGTGCGCCTCAATGTGGCCGCGTTGTCCTGATAAAGGTTGTTGAAGCGGTCGAACTCCAACTGTGCCAGGGTTCGGTTTGCCTGGGCCACGCCGAGCAGCGCCTCCGACTCGCTGATGGTGCCGGCGATCTCTTCGCCGGTGAGTTTGAGCACCTTCTCCATCTTGTTCTGCTCGGCCTGCGCCAACAGGACCGTCTGGCGCGCCAAAGCGATGGAAAGGGGCACCTCTTTCCTGAGTTTTTCCAGCCCGATTTCCTGGCGGGTCACCTCGGTCTCGGCAACGCGCAGTTTCGCCTCGGCTGAAGCGACCTGGTCCTCGTAGGGCTCCGGATCGATCTCGAGCAGGAGCTGGCCCTTGGTGACGCGGTCATCCTCCCGCACCGCCACGCGAATGATCCGGCCGGAGACTCCGTCCGGGGCGACATGGACCATCTGGGTTTCAAGGAAGGCGTCGTCGGTGATGGAGTGGCCGGACCTGAACTCGACAAACCGTGTGCCCATGGGTGCCAGCACCCCGGCCAGTCCGGCCAGCAGCATGAGGCCGGCCACGCGGGCCCAGTGGGTCCCGCGCGGTTTGGGTGGTGTTTGTTGGCTGGTTGGGGGTTGGGATTGGCTCATGGCGCTGCCTCCGCGGGAAACGGTTCCAGGCTTTTGTCGCGGTGATGTTGGTGGTGCCCTGTGGAAGGCTGGCAGGCGGGCTCGGGGGTGGTGCCCATGGCGTAGTCCAGCTTGGCCAGGCTGGTCAGGTAGTCGAACAGGGCGGTCTGGTATTCCTGCTCGGCGCGGGTCATCGCCGTCTCGGCGTCGATGACCTCGGTGGTGGTGGCGTCACCCTGGCGGAAGCGGGCCTGGACAATGCGGTATGTTTCGCGGGTCTGTTCCACGGGGGCCCGGGATCGCTCGATGGCCCGGCGGGAGGTGACCAGCAGGCGGTACGCCTCGTTCACCTGGAAGGCGATGCCATCGGAGATCGACTCGGCCTGGGCGATGGCCCCGCGGATTTTGGAATCGGCAATGCGGAGTTCGGCGACACGGCGGCCACCCTCGAACAGGCCCCATTCGAGCTTGATGGAGCCGATGGGGATGTCCACATAACCGCCCGGCTTGTTTTGGTGGTAATCGAGGTAGAAGCCGTCTGCGATGACCTTGGGCGCGAAATCGGCGCGGGCGATGCCCTTGCCCTCGCGAGCAGAATCGATGGTGCGGCGGGCAACAGAGAATTCCCGCCTCCCTGCGACCGAGCGCTCGAGACAGCCAGCCAGGGAATCATTGAACGACGGCATCTCCGGAATGGGGGCCACGCTGACCGTGTCGCTCACCCGCAAACCGATGGCCAGGTTCAGTGAGGCCCTCGCGATTTGCGTGGCCGCCTCGGCCGCGTCTTGCAGCTTTTCAGCGGTTGCCAGTTGGACCTTGGCGCGCAGGACATTCTCCCGTTCGAGGGTGCCGCCGGCGGCTAGTTTTTCGGAGAATTCCATCTCGGCCTGGCAGCGGCGGACGGATTCCCCGGCGATTCGCGCCATGGCCTCGGCCTTGAGGACCTGGTGGTAGGCCATGGCGACTTCATGGGCCACGGTCTGGAAGGCGCGGGAGGTCTGCAGTTGGACGATGTCGGTGGCGATGCCGGCCTGGCGGTAGCGTCCCATCCGTTTGCCGAAATCGGTGACCAGCCACTGGACCCGGAACTCCGCCAACTCGAAGCCGGTGTTGAAATTGAAGCCGATGGGGATGACGCCGCCGGGAGGCAGGAAGTTGAAGTTGCCGCCGCCTGGAACCGGCACGCCGATGCCACCGACACCCACGGCATAGGAGCCGACGCTGTAGCCTGCCGACACTAGCGGGAGGAATGGAGCAAAGGCGACATTTTCACCCTGTTTTGCCTGCTCGATGCTTTCCAATTGGGCCTTAAGCCTTGGCTGCGAGCGGAACGCCTCGGCGATGGCCTCGTCCAGGGTGAAGGCGCGTGGGGTAGGTATGGTTGACCCGGGTGCGGATAGGTCCACAGGGACCACTTGGCCGTCGGGGGGCGTTTCCAGGACCGGATCGGTTTCGAACAGGTCCGAGGGGCTGCTGGCCAAATCGGCCACCATGCGGTCGGCCAGGGCCGCGTCGGCGTGGTATTGGTGCCGCCAGCCACACCCGGGTTGGGTACCCAGCATCAACAAGCTGATGGCAACGACAAACCAGGGGTTTCCCGGCGGTTCAGCCATCGGGAACCGGTACGCAAAACGAAAAAACGGGCCTCCAACCAAAACGGAGCCCTCCTTCCTCGGATGTCATCGGCCCGGGGCAATCGGCAAAGTGAATAAAAACGGCAAATTTTACCCATCTTTACATCTGGTCTTTTCCCCACTCCTTCCCGGCAGGCAGGATGCTTGCATGGTGGAAACAGATTTCCCTGGATCATCGAGCCCAACGGGCACCCGTTTTCGGGCTATTGCCTGGGTGGCAAGCCTGTTGTTTGCGCTTTTGGTGGGCGGCCTGGGTTGGGGAACCGGGGAATTGTTTGGGAACGAGGGGCTTAGGGCCAGGGTGGCTGCCGAGATGGCGGCCAATTCGCCCGCGCATGCCCCGTGGGGGCCGCAGAGTTGGTGGGTTCCGCGGTTGGAGGGGGAACCCCTGCTCACCA
>JAFMJU010000070.1 GCA_017853285.1 Gemmataceae bacterium | reverse complement strand
GCGGTTGGGTTTTTCGGACTCCTCCGCATCAAGGGCCTCGATGGCGAATTCAAGCCTGAATACGAATGGGTCTTCAAACCCTCGGCAGAAAACCAACTCCTCGCCGAGCTGGCCGGCGCCAAGTCCGCCAACCCGGCAAACACAGCCGCCCCGGCGGATCTCAAGGCCCAACCCGGTGACTGGCCCGCTTTCCGCGGCCCTGCCCAGGACAGTGTGGTGCGCGATCTGGAAATCGCCACCGATTGGGCCAAAAATCCACCCAAAACTCTCTGGAAACACCGCATCGGACCCGGCTGGTCCTCTTTTTCCGTTGTCGGCGACCGCCTCTTCACCCAGGAACAGCGCGGCGACAACGAGCTCGTCGCCTGCTACCACGCCGACACCGGCGCAGAACTCTGGACCCACGCCGTCGCCACCCGCTTCAGCGAGCCCGTCGCCGGCCCCGGACCCCGTTCCACCCCCACCTATGTCGACGGCAAGCTGTTCGCCCAGGGGGCGAGCGGCCATGTCCTCTGCCTCGATGCCTTCACCGGCAAACCCGCCTGGACCCGCGACCTCCGCGCCGACACCGGCGCCCAGCCACCCACCTGGGGATTCTCCGCTTCCCCCCTCGTGCACAAGGGGCTCGTCATCCTCTACGCCGGCGCCCAGGACAAGACCGCCATCGCCTACAAGGCCGACACGGGCGACATTGCCTGGATCTCTTCCCGCCAAACCAAGCCCGAACTCAGCTACGCCACCGCCCACCTCGTCACCCTGCACGGCGTCGAGCAGATCCTCTTGCTCAGCGACCGCGGCGCCACCTCCATGGATCCCCTCACCGGCGCCGAGATCTGGTCCCACCTGTGGGAAACCAACGGTGTCGTCCGCTGCATCCAGCCCGCCATCGTCGATGGAACCGACATCGTCATCGGCACCGGCCTCGGCGTCGGCTCCCAGCGCGTCCATGTCGATTGCACCAACGGCAAATGGTCCACAACCGAAGTCTGGAAAACCGCACGCTTCAAGCCCTACTACAACGACATGGTCCTGCGCGATGGCCACGCCTACGGCTTCGATGGCAGCATGCTCGTCTGCGTCGATCTCAAAACCGGCGACATCCGCTGGAAGGCCCGCGGCTACGGCACCGGCCAGGTCCTCCTGCTCCAGCCCCAGGGCCTCTTGGCGGTCCTCACCGAAAAGGGCGAGCTGGCGCTGGTCGAGGCCAAACCGGCCGCCCACCGCGAATTGGCCAAGCTGAAGGTCATCGACGGTAAAACCTGGAACCACCCCGTCATCGCCCGCGGCCGCCTCTACGCCCGCAACGGCGAGGAGGTCGCCTGCCTCGAACTACCCAAACCTACCCCCAAGGCCGAATGACACACCCGGAATAACCCCATGCTCCTCGCCTTCACCCTCACCCTGCTCATCCCCGCCCAGGCCCGGGCTGAAAACGCCCCACACCCCGTCCGCGCCCTGCTCGATGCCCAGGTGAAGGCCTGGAACACCGGCGACCTCGACGGTTTCGTCTCCGCTTACTGGAACGATGACCGCGTCACCTTTTTCTCCGGCGGCGATGTCAGCAAGGGCTTCAAGCCCCTGCGCGACCGCTACTTCAAGCGTTACAAGGCTGAGGGCAAGGAGATGGGTCGGCTTGCCTTCGAGAATCTCGAGATCGATTCCGTCTCGCCCGACTTCGCCGTCGCCCGCGGCCGCTACAGACTCAAAATGAAGACATCTGAGTCCACCGGCCTCTTCACCCTCTGGGTCAAAAAAACACCCGAAGGCTGGCGCATCACGCACGACCACACCTCCACCGCCGATAACAAATAGCGCCCAAAGACGGGCCAAGCCAGCTGCGGCTGATGGTTCACTCATTCCCGGCAAAATGGCCCTTTTGACCCGGTGGCGCGGGCCATCGCCCACCAAACACCCTGGCGGAATTCTCCAATACCAACCCGTGGTGTCGGTTTTTCCTTGCTTTCCTGGCTGGGCCATGGACAGAATGAACAGACGCAGATTGCTTCGCCCAACCGGAGGATCATGCGATGTCATTCCTCTCCTGGCTATCTCGACTCTTCGGCTCAAGTCCAAAAACTGAACCCTTGCCCCGCATCCATGGCAAGGGCCGCTACCTCGTCGAGGTCACCGACTGCGACCTCTTCCAGCCCACGCTCGAGAAACTCTGCGCCGGCATCAACATGGAGGAGACCTTCCTCGAGACCGACGCGGATCTCATCGAACTCCCCTACGACCCCGCCAACCGCCACCCCGTCAATGTCCTCATCCGCGGCAAACCCGTCGGCCACCTGTCCGAACGCGAGTCCAAGCGCTTCCTCCACCTGCTGCACAAGACCAGCCAGGGAAAAGGCGCCACCTGCCCCGCAAGGGTCATTTTCCACCCAGACCCCGGCCCCTCCCGCCCCGCCTACACCGCCCGCCTCGACCTGCCCCATTGACCTTGCCGGAACCACGGTCGAAGGAATGGTGGGCGGCTACCAAAAGTTTCGAAGGGCACAAAAACACAAAAGGCCGGGAACATTCCCGGCCTTTTCAATGGTTCCTGATCCGGGATTCCCGGCAGCGGGTCATCCTTCCTTCTTGTAGTACTCGCGCTCGATGTAGGTGGTGTCCACCTTGCCGGCCTGGAAGGCCTTGTCGGCCATCAGGTCCCGCAGGATCGGGATGGTGGTCTTGATCCCCTCCACATGGAACTCGGCCAGGGCCCGCCGCATCGCGGCGATCGCCTCGGCCCGCGTGGGGCGATGCACCAGCAGTTTGGCCACCAAAGAGTCGTAGTTGGGCGGCACCTTGTAGCCGGCGCAGGCGTGGGTGTCCAGGCGCACACCCGGGCCGCCCGGTGCCTGCCATCGGGTGATCAGGCCGGGGGAGGGGCGGAAGCCCGCCGCCGGGTCCTCGGCGTTGATCCGCACCTCGATGGCGGAGCCCTGATGACGGATCTGGTTTTGGGTGAAAGCCAGCTTCTCCCCGGCAGCCACGCGGATCTGCTGCTGGATCAGGTCCACGCCCGTCACCAGCTCGCTCACCGGGTGCTCCACCTGGATCCGCGCGTTGACCTCGATGAAGTAGAACCGGTTGTTCTTGTCCACCAAAAACTCGCAGGTCCCCGCGGAGTAATAGCCGGCGGCCTTCACCAGCCGCACCGCCGAGGCGCACAACTCGTCCCGCACATCCTCGGGCAGGTTCGGCGCGGGCGACTCCTCCACCAGTTTCTGGTGCCGGCGTTGCAGCGAGCAGTCGCGCTCGTACAGGTGCACCACATTCCCGTGCCGGTCGGCAAGGATCTGCACCTCCACATGGCGCGGGTTCTCGATGTACTTTTCCAGGTAGACGCTGCCGTCCTTGAACGCGTTCTCCGCCTCCTGGCGGGCGCTCGTCAGGCCGGCCTTCAGGCTCAGGTCGTTGTGCGCCACGCGCATGCCCTTGCCGCCGCCGCCGGCAGCCGCCTTGATGAGCACCGGATAACCCATGTCATGGGCCAGGCGCAGCGCTTCCTCCTCGCGGGTGATCAATCCCTCCGACCCGGGCACCACGGGCACCTTGGCCTCCATGGCCAGCTTGCGGGCCTCATTCTTGTTGCCCAGCCGGCGCATGGCCTGCTCGGGCGGGCCGATGAACTCGATGTTGCACGACCGGCACACCTCGGCGAAGTGCGCGTTCTCCGACAGGAACCCGTACCCGGGGTGGATGGCCTGCACATCGCCGATCTCCGCGGCCGAGATCAGGCGCGGAATGTTCAGGTAGCTCTCCGCCGATGGCCCCGGCCCGATGCAGATGGCCTGGTTCGCCAGCGACAGGTAGGGGGCCCCCCGGTCGGCCTCGGAGAACACGGCGACCGACTCGATGCCCATGTCCCTGCAGGCGCGGATCACCCGCAGGGCGATCTCTCCCCGGTTGGCCACCAATATGCGCTGAAACATATCCTTGATTCACCTGCGGAGATTGGGGCGGGCTCAGGCCGACGGGTCGACCCGGAACAGCACCTGGCCGTACTCGACCGGTTGCTTGTTCTCGACGCACACCTCGACGATGGTGCCGGTCACCTCGGCGGGAATCTCGTTGAAGATCTTCATCGCCTCGACCTGGCAGACCACGGTCGTCGGGCTCACCTTGCTGCCCACCTGCACATAGGCGGGCGAGCCGGGCTTGTCCTGCGCGTAGAAGGTGCCTGGTGTCGGGCTCTTGATTTCCAGCAACGCCTTGGCGGGCTTCGCCTCGCCCGCCGGGGCCGGGGCGGCAGCCACCGGGGCCGGAGCATACACGGGGGCGGCGACCGGCGCGGCCACCGGCATCGCGGTCAGCACCGGCACATTCCGCTTCAGCTTGATGCTGCGCTCACCGTCCTTCAGCTCCAGCTCGGCGAGGTCGTGGCGGCTCATCAGGCCCACCAGTTCGCGAATGGTCCGTGTTTCGAAGGGTCCCGGGCCGCCAGCCTGGGGCGATTCTTCCGCCACAACCGCCTTCCTTTCTTTGAATCCAATACTTTTCTTTTTTTATCAACTGATTGCCCCGGGCTCCAGTCCCCGTGGCAGGCTGCTCAGGCATACCCCTCCCTCGGGGGTGACCAGGTAATCATCCTCTACCCGAATTCCCCATCTTCCCGGGAAATATACCCCCGGCTCGATGGTCACCACCATGCCGGCTTGCAGCGTTTCGGAGTTCCCCTGCCGAAACCAGGGCGCCTCATGGATCTCCAGCCCAAAGCCATGCCCGGTCCCGTGCACAAAATATTTCTCCAAATTAACCTTCGCCAAGGACTCCCGGACGGCCTGGTCTACCCGGGCGCATTCCACCCCGGGCCGTAGCCAGGGCACCGCCGCCTGCTGCGCTGCCCGCACTGAGTCGTGCGTCGGGGCCAGCTCCGGGGTTTCGGCAAACGATCTGGGCCCCCGGCCCAGGATCGTGGTGCGGGTCAGGTCGCTCTTGTACCCGTGGCCGGTTTGCGCTCCCCAGTCGGTCAGCAGCACTCCGTTCTCTGGCAGCGCCTTCGGTCCGGGATGGTAATGGGGCAAGGCGGCCCCATCATCCCCCGCGATGATCAGCGGGAAGGCGGATTCCTGGGCGCCCAAGCCCCGCAGGGTGAATTCCAGCCGGTCCGAAGCCTGCTTTTCCGTGGTGCCCGGCGCGAAACCCTCGGCCCGCCATCGCGCGTAACCCCGCTGGGCCAGATCAACCGCCAGGCGGATCTCCTCCAGCTCCCGCGCATCCTTCACCGCCCGCAAGCCCTCCACCACCCCCAGGCAGGATTTCCACTCCAGGGTGGGCAGAATCTCCCGCCAGCGCTCCATTTCCGCCAGCGTCACGCTGGCAGATTCCACACCCACCCGCTTCACCCCCAACGATCCAAGCGCCTGGGGCACCGCATCCACCAGTTTTTGGCTGGGTGGCCGCACATGCACCTCCAGTCCCGGGCACTCGCGCGCCAGTTGCTCGGTGTACCGGCCATCGCTGACCACCAGGTCCCCGGACCGGCCCACCAGCAGCACGGTGCTGTCTCCCGAAAACCCGGTCAGGTAGCGCACATGCACCCCACGGCTGACCACCATGGTTTCCAGATCCAGGGTGGGAAGCAGGGCCCGCAGCTTCTCCCGTCGGGCCGCATGATCAAAGGGGGAAACGCCAGCCATCGGTTCCTCTCCGGTGTTTCCGGGTCTGGGGAGCGTGATTTTCAGGGAATGTTACGGGAAAAGCCGGCAAGATGCCCGGATCATTCCCCGATCACCTCGTCCATCAACGCGATCGCCACCACTTGCGCCCGGGAAAGGAACAACCGTTTGCGGTTGCGCTTGATTCCCGTCGACAGGCTTGCGTGCACATAATTTTCCCGGGTGGTCTCGGTATCGCGCAAATCGTGCAGGTCGGCGTTTTTAAGTTCCAGGAATCCGTCGTGGATGCCCGTCAGCGTCCCCAGGCAGACATATTCGCTGGCCAGGTCGATCACCACCTTCTGGCCCAGAAATGCTTCCACCATGGCCCCAGCCTCCCCTAACCCGTTCCCAAAGCCTTGCCGGCGCTTCACTTCCGCATTTCCCTGCCACCCCGTCAGATTGTAATCTGAGGGGGCGAAGGCGCGTCCGGCGCCCACCCCGCAGGCTCCCCCACCTTGAGCGGGAAGCGTAATTGGACCGAGGCCCGCATGCCAGCCCCCGAAAACCCGCAACCCTCCCGCGGGACTGTCCGCGAGGAATACATCGCCTCGGGTGAACAGTTGCGCCCGCTGCTGGACAAACTGGTCCAACTGCCTGTCTGGGCTTTTGACACCGAGTTTGTGGGGGAGGAAACCTACATCCCCAAGCTCTGCCTGGTCCAGGTGGCCACCCCGGATGCCTTGTATTTGGTCGATCCGTTGTCGATCGACGATATCACCCCTTTCTGGAGGGTGGTGGCGGAACCGGGTCGCCGGGTGGTGGTCCACGGCGGGCGCGAGGAGATCCGTCTCTGCCGCCAGTGGGCAGGACTGCCTCCTGCCGGCCTGTTCGATGTCCAGGTGGCTGCCGGCCTGACCGGGCCGGTTTTCCCTCTTGGTATGGGGGCTCTGGCCGAAAAGGAACTGGGTGTCCGCCTCCGCAAGGGCGAAACCCTCACCGAATGGCGCACGCGCCCCCTCAGCCGTGACCAGGTCACCTACGCCTACGATGATGTCCGCTACCTGCTGTCCCTCGAGGAAATCCTGTCCAAACGCTTGGCTGAAATCGGCCGGCAGGGTTGGATGGAGGAGGAAACCACCCGCCAGATCAACAGCGTCGATCCGGTCCGCATCCAAGGTGATGAACGCTGGCGCAAGCTGAAAGGGGCCGGCAGCCTCGACCCCAGGCGCCTGGCGGTGCTCCGGGCCATTCACGGCTGGCGCGAGTCACGGGCCAACGAGCTGAACCGCCCGGTCCGTGTGCTGATGCGCGACGACCTGCTGGTGGAGCTGGCCCGGCGCATGCCGTCCAAGCCGGGCGACCTGGAACTGATGCGCGGTATCGCCAAGCGCGACATTCCCACCCTGGTGGAGGTGATAGAGCAGGCGCGCAACCTGCCCAGGGACCAATGGCCCGAGCCCGCGCCGCGCGACCTCGAGGCCCCCCAGGCCCAGCCCCTGGTCAGCTTCCTGCAACTGGTGCTGCAGCACCATTGCGCCCGCGCCGGATTGGCCCAACCGCTGGCGGCCACACAGGCCGAACTGAAAACGCTGGTGCGCCTGCACCTGGCGGGGGAAACCGATCCCACCGAGGGGCTGCTATCCCACGGCTGGCGGCGTGAGCACCTGCTCCCGCTGTTGCGGGAAGCCCTGGCTGGTCGCCTCGCGCTGCGCGTGGAGGACACCCGCCGCGACGAGCCCCTGGGCTGGTGACCGAAACGATCAGCCGCTTACCGGAACGATCCCGGCCTTCCGCTGGCCGCTGCGGCAGGTGTCCATCACCCGGCCGGTGTGGTCCATCGCCAGGTGAAACCGCTCCGCCCCTTCCAGCTTGTGCAGGGAGATGTGGTAGTCGTCGCTGGTCTTCACCATCACATGCAGTTGGTCGTCCGCGCGGGGGATTCGCAGCCGCCCCCACGATCCATCGCCCAGGTACAGCACGCCGTTGGGGTGCTGCAGGCCGCCCATCAGCGGCTTGGTCCGCTTGAAGGTGTGGTCGTGGTGCTCCAGCACCACGGGCACCCGGTGCTTCTCGAACAGCGGCACCCAGTGCTTCCGCTGGTTCTCGCCAGTCCCGTGCACCGTCTTGCCATCCTTGCCGATGGTGGCGACCGGATTGCGGTTGGACGGGTAGGCCGGCACGTGGTTGACCACGATGGTGTGCGGCAGGTCCTTCCGCGCCGCCAGGGTGCGGTCCAGCCATGACGCCTGGGCCCCCTCCACTTTCGAGGTGTGCCCCGTATCCAGCAGCACCAGGCTCAGGTAGTCGCCAAAATCCAGCGTGTTGTAGCCGGTTTCCGGAAACAGGCCGTCAAACAGCGGGTAGAAGAAGGTGGCCTTGTCCCGCGAACCGTACCCGCCATCCACCTCATGGTTGCCGATGCAGGGAACCAGGGGAATCAACCTGCCCCGACTATCCACCATGGTGGTGGAGTAATTGCGGATGAAAGCCAGGCTGGTCTCCGCAGACCGGCCGTTGTCGTAGCCCAGGTCGCCGCCGATCACCGCGAACATCGGGTCCTGCCGGGCCGCCAGCCGGTTGTTCTCCAGGCAAGCCAGGTTCACCCCGCAGTCGCCGCCTGAGACGAACGAAAAGCTGTCGTTGGCCTTGGCCGGCATGGTGCGGAAACGCCAGGTCGGCGACGCCTTGCCAATCTTGAACAGGTGCTCGGTCCCCGGTGCCAGCCCGGTCAGCTCGGCCCGGTAGACCAGGAAATCGGTCATCGGGAAGTACCGGGCCCTGGGCAACACACTGCGCCAGGGGGCCGTCACCGGCTTTTCCTTCGGGTCCACCGGGGCCAGGGGATTTTTGCGCGCCGTCAGCCTCGCGTCATCCGTGAAGAAGACCGTGGTGTCCGGAGTCTCCCCCCGCGTGCCGATCCATTGCACCACCATCGTCGTGGTGGGATCGCGATGCCAGGTCAGAAACAGGGTCTGGGGCTGGAACCTGGGCAACTCGGCCCCCAGCCTCCTTTGCATCGCCTCAAATTCGGCGTCCTTCGATGTCTTGGGTGCGGCCACCTTGTCCGCCGCCTGCCCCAACAGCACGCTGCCCGACCCCAAGGTGGTGAAAGATGTCCCCAGGAACAACCGGCGATTGGCGGAACCCATGTTATCCATCCCCAAAGGTGCCGATTCAGCCTAGCAATGCGATCCGGATGGGTCTAAGAAATTCGGGGGAATATCGCCCCGTTTGCCCCTTGCCAGGGCCGGTTATTCCGGCCCCTGCCCGGGAAATGCCCGTAAAAACAAAAAACCCCGCCTGAAACGGCGGGGTTTTGGTGTGCCACGGGGGGGCGATTGGTAAGAGTGGGACTTGAACCCACGACCCCAGCCTTTTCAGGGCTGTGCTCTACCGACTGAGCTATCTTACCGGTCCAGCCGGGCGAACCCGACTGTTCGATGTTACCCGGGCCACTGACTGATCGTCAACGCATGACCCGGATCACACCGGCGAATCCAGCCGGGTCACTGGGCCTTGCGCTTCACCTTGTTGGTCGGACGGATCATCACCAGGCCGTTGTTGTGGCCGGGGATCGAGCCGCGGATCAGCACCACATTGTTCTCGGCGTCGATGCTGACGATCTGCAGGTTGCGGGTGGTGACCTGCTCGGCGCCGTACTGGCCGGGCATCTTCTTGCCCTTCTTGGGCCGGCCGAAACCGCGGTTGCTGGCCAGCGAGCTGGTGCTACCCACCGAGCGGTGCACCTTCTTGGCGCCGTGGCTGGCGGGCAGACCCGCGAAGTTCCAGCGCTTCATGGTGCCCGAGTAGCCGCGGCCCTTGGTCGTGCCGATCACATCGACCTTCTGGCCTTCCTTGAACACCTCGCCCACGGTCAGCTTGGCGCCCACGGCCACCGAGGCGGCCTCCGTCAGGCGGAACTCGCGGATATGCTTTTGCGGCTCGCAATCGGCTTTGGCGGACAGGGTGTCGGCGGTGCCGCCCTGCTTGATCCGCTCGCGACGCTTGGAGGACAGGTCGGCGGCCACGTGGCCACGCTCAGCCCGAGTGGAGCGCTTGCGCGATTTGTCGAGGAATCCCACCTGGACCGCGTTGTACCCGTCCTTCTCCACCGTCTTCACCTGCAACACAGGGCAGGGACCGGCTTGCAGCACGGTCACGGGGTGGGCGGTCCCTTTTTCATCAAAAACCTGGGTCATGCCCACTTTCAGGGCGAGAATACCGAGAGACATGGCGCAAAGGCCCCTTTCATCATCCCCTGGCTCAACGGGCCACTGCTCACGCCACCTGAGGCGGGCACCATGGCCGGGAGGATAAATCCTCCACGGAGCGGGAAAACATCCAAACTATCGAAAAACAGGCTCTCCGGGCAAGGTAGATCACCCCGCCATCCGTCTTTTCTCGGCGTTTTGAACGGTTTTCATCAGGCGGCGAGGAGGCCGGACCGCTAAAAGGCCCAGCCGGGCCATTTTCAGCCACAAGTCAATTGAAAATAATAGGTTACAACCTATTCCCCCGTCATCGCCATATAGCCACCCAATCCCGCCAGCTTCCCAAGGTTTGATCCCCGGACAATTGGGCCCTTTGCAGGGCTTGGGGAAATTCCACCCGCTCCTGGTTTTCCTCGGGCACAAATTGCTTGGCCAAATCCGCCATTTTCCCGGCCTTGGGCCCGTAGGTGACCCAATAGACAAATGCGGCCTGAGCCGATTGGGTCTGCAAGCCTTCCTGTTTGGCGTTCCAGGGAGGCTCTTGCTGGCTCCTTGTGTACAGCTGCGCATTGCGACGGATTTCGGCCAGGTAAGACCGGCCATTGGGCCCCGCGGCCTGAAAACTGGTCGCCCGCCCGAAAGCCTCGGGGAGCCAGTCCGGGACGGGGTTTTTGGCCCCCGCCGCCCGCGCCAACACAGCGGCAGCCACCTTTTCACTCACCTGGATTTCCACGCTGGGCGGTACGCCGGCTCGTGTGTTGGGAGTTTCCACCCAAATACCCACGACCGGCTGATCCTCCCCCACCACGATGGAGGCCCGTTCGGAGGGATCAAAACTGCGCTTTTCCACCCGGCGGACATGGCTGGCGAACTGGTTTCGCTCGGTGAAGACCACCACCACCGGCCGCTTGCCCCAAAAATCCGCACCCTGTCGGCTGGTCCCCTTCAAGGCCGCGGCATGGTAACGATTCACCGAGGCGATAACCGCGGACATCTGCTTCGACAGGCTGGGGGGCAGCGCCACCGTGATAGCCTCGGCCTGCTGGACAACCACTCCCTGCATCCCGGCCAGCTTGGCGTATTCCCCGGCCATGCGGGCCGATTCCGCCAGGCTACCCCCCTTGGCTGCTTCCTCCGCCGATTTTTCCTGAGCCAAAGCGGGACCGGCCAAACAGGCCGCCCATATCGCCACACCCCACATGGTGCCTCCGCGCATCGGCGATCTCCGGTGCCTTTTCAACTGGGCTTGCGCATAGGATACAGCAGGCGGAAAGTATCGGGCCAAGGGTTCGATCTTCCACAGGCAAACCTGGAGTGTTTCACATGCCCAACCGACGCGTCTTGTGGAGCCTTATCCTCGGGCTCGCCTTCGCTCCCCTGGCCATGGGGCAGGGCAAAAAATCAGAAGGTGTGGTGAAAGCCACCGCCAAGGAAGGCCCGGCAAGCGCGGCCAAGGGTGGCAAGCGCCTGGTGCTGGTGGAACTGGAAATCGAGAAGGGCTGGCACCTCTACGCCAACCCGGC
>JAFMJU010000579.1 GCA_017853285.1 Gemmataceae bacterium | reverse complement strand
GGTCCAATCCATGTTCTCTTTCCAACCAATCAAGCCGGTGTGGTGAATCGATCCTTTCCAAGGATTGTTTCAAAAAGTTTCCCAGGGCACGCCCGAGATGGAGTGATCGGCCTGGCCCCTCCCCGCGCCAAAATGGCAGGACTGCCGAAGTTCCGGGGGAAGGGGTTACCAATACCCGGTCCGGTTCAATGGATTTGATGCGCCAAACGGTCGTACCCAGCAGAAATGCGTCACCAATCCTGCGCTCATAAACAAATTCCTCATCCAGTTCCCCGACACGGGTGCCCTCCGGTCCGATAACCGCGTAATTCCCGGTGTCAGGTATTGCTCCGCCACCTGCGATGGCATTTGCTTTGGTTCCAGGAAGCGCTTCAAGGACCCCCAGGGACCGGTCGTGGTGGATTTTCGGTTGCAGGGCAGCCAATACTCTGGGGCCAGCCTTTAATTCCTTATCGTTGGTCCCTACCTCAGCAGGAGGTTGGTGGCCCAATTGCAGAAAACGTCCGGAAACCATGGCCAAGGTTTCGTCAAAAACCTCGGGTGTCAGTTGGTGGTAGGGGTAAGCCCTCCTGAAGCATTCAAAAAGTTGCCTGGCCGGCCAGCAATCCATGGCAACGGCACTGACAATTTGCTGCGCAAGGATGTCCAATGGATTGGTTGGGACCAATAAAGGCTCCACTTCTCCTCGGATCACCATGGGGATAAGGGCCGCGCATTCCGCAAGGTCCATTTCGGTCTTGGGGAGAATTCGCCCCTTGCTGACTTGGCCTACAAGGTGGCCGGCCCTTCCAATGCGTTGAATGGCTGATGCGACCGATCCCGGGGATTCAACCTGGACCACCAGGTTCACGGGGCCCATGTCGATCCCCATTTCCAGCGAGGAGGTCGCTATGACTGCTTTCAGCGCACCGGCCTTAAGGGATTCCTCGATTGCCAACCTTTTTTCCAGGGAAATACTGCCATGATGGGCCAGGGCTAAAGGTTTTGCCGGATCATCGTTGATACCGGCGGTGATTTTTTCAGCCGACCTCCGGTTGTTGGCGAACACGATGGTTGAGTGGTGGGCAAGGACCAAGTCCTTGGTGTGTTCGTGAATTCCCGGCCAAATCGATTCCGGACGGCCATTTCCAGGCACGCCCTCTGGTTGGGGCCAGGTTATTTGGACATCCAGGCTCTTTTGGGATCCGGCATCCAGAATTGTCACCGGACGGCTGCGTAAATGATTGCTTTTTCCGGGTGCATTTTCCAATCCGACCAGGAAGCGCGCGACCTCATCGAGGGGTTTTTGTGTTGCCGAAAGGCCGATGCGTTGCAAGGGAGCGACACTTTCCAGTGGTTTGCCGGGCAATCCTAGGCGTAGGGATTCAAGGCGTTCCATTAGCAGGGAAAGGAAAGCCCCGCGTTTGTTCGGGCAAAGGCTGTGGATCTCGTCCAAAATCACAGTTTCGACTTGCCTGAGGTTTTCCCGACCTTCCGAGGTGAGTAAAAGGTGAAGGGACTCGGGAGTTGTGATCAAAATCTCTGGGGGATTCCTATTGAGGGCCCGGCGCTGTTCCGCGGTGGTGTCCCCGGTTCTGACACCGACACGGATTGGTCGCAAGGAAGTTCCCCGTGCTTCCGCCTCTTCAAGAACCCCTGACAATGGAATGGACAGGTTGCGGCGGATGTCCTGATTCAACGCCTTGAGAGGTGATATATAAAGGATTCTCACTCCCGGGTGGGAAGGGGGTGTGGACCTCCAGATGCGATCCAAGCAAGCCAGGAATGCAGCCAGGGTTTTTCCTGATCCGGTCGGTGCGAGCAGGAGAACGCTTTCTCCCGCGGCGATGCGTGGCCACGACAGGCTTTGGATTTTTGTCGGGCAGCCTACGACGCGGCTAAACCAGGCTTGTACGGGACCAAGAAAAATACTTGTTCCGGTTTCCTTGTTTTTTTTGGGTGTTCCGGTGTTTTTGTTTCTTTTCAATTCCGGCCTCCTGTCTGGTGAAAAATATCGATTGGCCGGTTAGTTCAGCACGGGTGGATCGCGGATTGGTTGGGTGGATAGCCAGTGTGGGGTAGGCCGACGGATTGTATTCCCAAACCAATTGATGCATTGGTAGAGGCGGATCAAAATGGGTTTCCACACCAAAATGCAGCTGATTTTCAGGTCTGCCAATGGATTTTGGGGTCATGGATTCGCCTGAAATTTACAAACCTCAAACCGTTTCGGCATGAATGAAAAGAAGGCAGTCCGCTGGTTTGGTTTTGGTGGGTAAATGGGAAGGGTGAATTGAAGTAAAATCGGATAACATTCATTTGTATGGCGGTATATTTGGATGCTAAAGCTTGCTGGTTATTATTCCTATTGCTTTTATTGATCAGTGCGGCCAGCAAATCGCAGTATCCTAAACTGATTTAAAATGCTGGCGAGTTGGAACGCCCCGGAAACCATAAAGTTGGAATCTGTCCGGAAATAAGACCAGCTAGGCGGCCATTCATTTGGCATACTGCCAGGCTCAAACATTTCAAACGCGAGATTTTTTGGTCCGCTAGGCT
>JAFMJU010000578.1 GCA_017853285.1 Gemmataceae bacterium | reverse complement strand
CATGGCATCGATGCGGGGGGTAGGGATCACCTTTTGGTCGTAGCAACCCAGTTCGCCGTAGCCCAGATCATCGGCCATGATCCAGATGATGTTGGGCCCCGCCGCCCGGGTTGGTGCGCAAATCAGCAATACCCATCCCAAAATCATCCAGGCGATGCGCGACATTCCATTCACCAACCTGGAGATTTATTGGGCCGGAATTGGATCGGAACCGGCCTTGCGATCAAAAAACTATCTTATTCGATGCCCGCAAGCTTCCCAAAAGATTCGGTCAAACCCGACAGGCCCATGGCTTCCAGTATATTAATACCAATCATTATATAATCTAAACAATATAAAACATATCATCTGGGCTACATTCCAAGGCTTCACCTCCCCCCCACAGGCATTCTTCATCAAAAACACTTATTTCCACCGCTAAATTTAAGCCTCCTTGGGCTGCCTTGTGTCGAATGGTGCCGTAGGATGACAACCTTCCCACCGGTTCATGGGGCTATTCGCCTCGTGGGTCAGTGTCCCCAAGACAGAGGCTGTCCAACGCCCTGCCGAGGTTTGCATGAGTTTTTTTGATTCCTTGCAGGCGCTCTCTCCTGGAGCCATGTTGTGCCTGCTGATCGCACTGTTTTTCGCGTTCGCCTTTGAGTTCATCAACGGCTTCCACGACACGGCCAACGCGGTGGCGACCGTCATCTACACCCGCACCCTCAAGGCTGTGCCGGCGGTCCTCTACAGCGGGGTGATGAACTTCCTGGGGGTGATCCTGGGAGGCACGGCTGTCGCCTTCGGCATCGTGAACCTGCTGCCGGTGGAACTCCTGCACGACCGGGAGTCCAACGCGGCCTTGGTGATGGTGCTATCGCTGCTGGTGGCCGGGGTGATCTGGAACCTGGGCACCTGGTATCTGGGATTGCCGGTGAGCAGCTCCCACACACTGATCGGTTCGATCCTGGGCGTGGGCCTGGCGAATAGCCTGGCCAGTGGCCAGGGTCTGAACGGCATCAACTGGTCCAAAACCATGGAAGTGGGACTGGCCCTTCTGGTCTCGCCGTTGTTCGGGTTCCTGGCGGCGGGCGGCCTGCTGCTTTTGATGAAATGGCTGGTGCGGGATCAGCGCCTGTACCAACCGCCCCACCACGATGACCACCCGCCCGGTTGGATCCGCGCGGTGCTGCTGGCCACCTGCGGCGGTGTCAGTTTCGCCCACGGCAGCAACGACGGGCAGAAGGGCATGGGCCTGATCCTGCTGGTGCTGATCGGCTTCATGCCGTTCACCTACGCCCTGAACACCTCAAGCGGCGACCTCGCGGCGCAATGCCACCAGGCGGTGGACAAGGTGGAGCAAATCGCCAAGAAACACGAGCTGAAAGTTCCCGAGAAGCTGGCGGAGCAACTGGCCACGATCCGCGGGATCACCGAGAACCGCGACAATTTCAGCGAACTGGAGGCGGAAGACCGCTGGAAGGTTCGGGTGGCGCTGTTCAAGGCCACCAAGGATCTCCCCACGCTGGCCACCGATGGCGAAGCCGCCAAGGAACTGAAGGGCCTGGTGAAGACCTTCAAGACCAGCATCGAGTTCGTGCCGCTGTGGGTGGTGATCGGCACCGCGCTGGCCCTGGGCATCGGCACCACCGTGGGTTACAAGCGGATCGTCATCACCATCGCCGAGAAGATCGGCAAGACACACCTCACCTACGCGCAGGGAGCCATGGCCGAATTGGTGGCCTCCACCACCATCACCGTGGCCGCCTACACAGGCATGCCTGTTTCCACCACCCATGTGCTCTCTAGCGGCGTGGCCGGCACCATGGCTGCCAACGGATCGGGAGTGCAGGCCCAAACAGTCAAGCGGATCGGGCTGGCCTGGTTGCTCACCCTTCCCGCCTGCATGCTGATGAGCGGCCTGTTCTTCATGGTGGGCCGAGCGCTGGTTCCCTAACCTCACCTTCATTTTCACTTCAAGCGCCCATACCCTAAGATAGCCCTTATCCCGGGGGCTGTTTCATGGGTATGGTGTGGTTGATTTGGCTGGCGACCTGCCAATCCACGCCGCAGCCCCTCCCGCCGCTGGCGCTGGTGGACCTGGACCAGACCATCCGCAATCTGGGTACACCTGTGAAGGGGCCAGCCCGGGTTCTGGTGTTTGTCACCACCGAGTGCCCCATCGCCAACGGCAACATCCCCACGCTCAACGATCTACACGATCGCTTCGCGCCAAAAGGTGTCGAACTTTACGCGGTGGTATCCGACCCCTTCACCACCCGAAAAGATGCCGCCCAACACTATCAGGACTACAAGGTTCGCTACCCGGTGCTGTTTGACGCCTCGGGCCAACTTCGCGACGCCCTCCGGCCCACCCATGTGCCGGAGGCGTTTGTCTTCGACAAAAATGGAAAGCTGGTCTACCGCGGTGCGATCGACAACGCCTGGGTGGAGGTGGGCAAACGCCGTCTGGTGGTGACACAGCATTACCTGGCCGACACCCTTAAACGATTGGTCGCCAGGCAATCCCCTGAAACGGCCCGCACCCGACCGGTGGGCT
>JAFMJU010000577.1 GCA_017853285.1 Gemmataceae bacterium | reverse complement strand
CCAACCCGTTCAATGCGGTGTAAGGCAGATTGCCTCCCGCGCCGCTGCCCAAGGTGACTGGTCCGCCAGAATTGACGATCCGGGCGATGTTCTGCGCCTGGTTCGCACCGGGATTATTGGTGCCTTCAATGCTCGAATTGATGGTCAGGTTGAATCCTGTAGCCCCATTCGCGCCCCCGGCCCGGATGGTGCGCCCACCTTCCACATAAAAAACGGGGGAACTGCCCACCGAGGTGGTCAGGGTGACATTCTTGTCCCCCAGGATGTCGCAGTAAGCGGTCACCGCCGGGCTTAAAAATTGGATGTCATTTTTGCCCACAAAGGAATAGTCCTGGCAAACCGTGTCATCCACCGATGCGTCTACTGTCACCGTTCCGGTGAATATCCCGTCCACCCTGTCCGGGTTGGCGCGAAAATAGGCTCCATCCCAGCTCGTGCTTCCCACGACTTTCAGGTTGATCCCGCTCAACGATTTGCCCGCGGCAAGTTGAATGGTATCCAGGGGGGTTCCGGCTCCCACCTGGTTGTTCACCCAGGTTTTGGTGGTGTCGGTCAACTTGGACCATTTCGCCGGCTGGAAGCTGCTGGTGGTCGAATTCCAAGCGCTCAGCTTGAAAAATCCGGCGGTCCCGACAAGGGTGTTGTTTCCCGCGTCCTTGTATTCGTTCTGGTAATCAAACGCCTCGTTCGCTCCCAGGGTGATGGTGAGCAGCGGCACATTCGATGAGTTGGTGAATACCGCCGAGGCGGGCACGATACGCGATTCCAGCTCCAACAGCTTGAGCCCGGCCAGCCGTGCCCCGGACTTTTTCTCCCGTTTGGGAAAAAGCCTCGCAAGCAGGCGCAGGATGCCAGCGGGCCGCAGCATTCAAAGTCTCCGGGCCGGTTCAACGGCGGCTACCCAAAAGGCGGTGGCGTTTGGGTGCGCGGGGGAGTAGGCCATTGGATTCTGGCGGTTCCGCTGGAGACAATCCTTCAAGGGATTGAGCGGCTAACCAATGGCGATCCTTGATCATTAAATCGGTTTTCGGTTCAGCCTGGCTGCATTGGATTTGTCTTTTGTAATGTTTCCATCCCGCCCAGCCGGTAGCAATGCACCGGCACCTTCTCCAGTAAAACCGCTTGTCACCGTTTTCCCAAAAAGAAACCCTCCCGGCGTGGGAGGGTTTTCTTGGTTTCAAAAAGCAGTCCGGTAAATCACACCCACCCACCGGCACCACCCCGGCTCAGTTGGCCCTTGCGGGCCAAAAAGAAGGAGGAGTCTGAGAATGTGATGTCGTAAATGGCCACCTCCGCGGTGGAATCGCGGATCACTAGCAGCTCGTCCTGGCTGTCTTCGTCCAGATTTTGGATGGATACGCGCATACCGCCTTTGGCCCCGGCAAATACGTTGGTTTGGGTTCTGATAATCCCACCATCTTTGTTGCGCAAGTACAGCGTGTCAGAGCTGCCTGCCGCCGTGCCGGCTGTCACATAGAAACGCTCGTTGCTGGGGGAATTCAGGCCAACCACGGTATTGCCGGTGGCGAGGAGGGTCCCAGTCAGGTCTGCCACGATGGTGAGTTCTTTGGAGCGGGTCTGTGTGTTGTATTCAAAAACCCGCATCCCACCACCGAACAATTGCGAGGCCACAATCTGGTCGCCGCCCTGTTTGCGGATTACCGATATCGCCATTCCTCCACCCGGTGCGCCATTCCCGCCAAAGGCATAGAAGCTGGCCAGTTCCCATTTGGCATAGTTGTAGGAGCTGAACGGGTCACCCGCGCGGAATTGCTCCAGCGATAGTTTGCCATCCCACACCCGGAGATGCGATTGGGTCGTGGTGCCTGCCCCGGTCCCGGGTGACAGCACAATGTCATCAACGCCGTCGCCGGTCACCTCGGCCAAACGCACCGCCACACCCGAACTGTAGTTGATGAAGGCGTACAGGCTGGCTAGGACGGTTCCTCCTTGCGTGTAACCGGTGTCCTTGCTGGCAGGATCCAACAACCGGGCACCGTCAAACAGTACTACATGCCCGTTCATTGATCCGTTGCCGCTGCCCACGATGATGTCTTCCACTCCATCCGCGGTCACATCACCGCTGTCCACATAAAACTCTCCACGAAAACCGGGGAACGCATCCACCGAGCGAATGAACAGGTCGGTTCCATTCTCAAAGATGTCCAGGTGGGACTTTCCGGTGGCTCCACCCATCACCGCCACGCCGTAGATCCCGCGCTTGATCGGCTCATCTGCCGCGGTCAGGCTCACATCCCCGTTCGCGTAACTCACCAGATACATTCCGGTGGGGCTTGTGAGTTTGGATCCTTCGGCTTGCCCGGCAAAAGTGCCGTTTAAACTACCGTTTGGACCATTCTCAATTCCCAGGATGACTGAACCCTTCGAGGGCTTAATACCACCGGCATTCACCACCTCCAGCTTCGCGCCGTTGATGTTTGTTACACCGTTCACTGTCAGGGGGCCGTTGCTCACGCTGTTGGTGTTCCCCGGAACCTGCAGGGTGCCCAGCAAATCCAGGTTTCCGGTGATCGTGTGGTCG
>JAFMJU010000576.1 GCA_017853285.1 Gemmataceae bacterium | reverse complement strand
TCCCTGCCCTTCCGCACCGCGACTATCGACCACATCCAGTGCGGCAAGCTGCATTGTTCTCCGGCCGAGCGGCATATCGGCGCCAATCTGGGGCTTTACAGCATCACCTACACCAACGATCCGGTCCGCGACCGCGAGGCCCTGCTGGCCTACAACGCCTTCCGTCTCGAGGCCGAGGAGAAAGGCTTTCGCCATTTCCTGGAAGTTTTCGACCCGAATGTGGAGGGCATGGTGGCCCCCGAACACCTGGGCGGTTTCATCAACGATGCCATCGTGCGCACGCTGGGCGGCGTGACCCGGTCTGGCCGGCCCGATTTCCTGAAGATCGTCTACCACGGCCCGCGCGCCATGGAAGAACTGGTGGCATATGACCCCCACTTGGTTGTGGGCATCCTGGGTGGCTCGGCCGGCACCACCTACGACGCATTCAAGCTACTGGCAGAGGCGAAAAAATACGGCGGGAGGGTGGCCTTGTTCGGCCGCAAGATCAACCAGGCCGAAAACCAGCTCGCCTTCATCCACTTCCTGCGGTTGATCGCCGACGGGGAGATCGGGCCAGAAGAGGCCGTGAAGGCATACCACGGCGTGCTGCAAGCCTTGGGCGTCACCCCCAACCGTACCCTGGCCGATGACATGGTGCTGCAAACCGGCGTGATGAGCTACGGCGGCACCAAGACCACCTCGGTACCGCCCCCCGCTGCCAAAACAACAGGCACAAGCTCCGCGCCTGCCGTGAAGGCCATACCCCCCAACGCTTCTGCCAAACCGGCACCAGCACCAGTCAAGTCATCGATGGTGGACAACAGCCAGCCTGATTTTTCGAAGATGAGCCAGGCCGAAAAAGTCGCCTGGCAGCGCGCCCGGTGGAACAGGATTTTGGGGTGATTCAAAACGGTCGGCGCGTGGGCATAGCTCCCGTGGTCAGACCACCCTGCCCCCTGCGATCCTCTCAGGCAGCAACACTTCCTCGGGCGTGCCCTCAGCGGCGACCACCCCACCCTCCAGCCAAAGCACATGGTCCGCGTACTTGCGGATCAGGTCGAGGTCGTGCGACACCAGCACGACGGTGGTGCCGCGCTCCTGGTTGATCTCGGCGATTCGCTCGTGATAGAGCGCCTTGTCCACGAAATCGATGCCGCTGGCGGGTTCGTCGAGCATCAGCAGTTCAGGCTTGGGCTCCAGCGCCAAAGCCAACAGCACCCGCTGCAACTCCCCGCCGGAGAGCCGCTCCACCTGCCGGTCCAGAGCCTCCCGGCCCAATCGCACATAGGCGAGGTGATCGAGCAACGCGGCATCCGGCAGGCCGGCCCCCGGCCAGAACCAGGGCTTTTGGGACAAGGCCAGCCCGAACAGGTCTCGCACTGTCAGCGGCAGGTTCGCCTCCACCTTCAACCGCTGCGGCACATATCCAATCTGGCTGGGGGTGGGGTGCGAATGGTCGTGGCCGCAGGTGAAAGTGAGCTGGCCTGAAAAAGCCACCTCGCGCAGCAGCACCTTCAGCAAGGTGCTTTTGCCAGCGCCGTTGGTGCCCATCACCACGGTGATCTTTCCGGCGGGTATGCCCCCGGAAACGCCGCGCAAGATCGCCTGACCAGACAGGGTGACCCGGATATCATCCAGGCGCACCAACATCCGTCCGCCCACGGCCGCGATCACGGCAGGTTCTCCACCAAAGCCTTCAGGTTCCGCGCCATTTTCATTTCCAGCCAATCGGGGCCCAACTCACCGGGTTCCGCGGTCTCGAGCGGGTCAACCTCCACCATGATCGCGTCGATTCCCTTGCGTTTCAATTCGTCCCGGATCAACTTGCTGGCTGTGGTGGTGGGGTACTGGGGCTCAACGGCCAGGACGCGGATCTTTTCCTCCACGCATTTCTGGATGAGCTTGGCCAGGCGCTTGCCGTCCGGTTCCGCCCCGGGGTTGATCTGGATGGTGTCGGCGATCTGCAGGGCGAAGGTGTCGGCCAGGTAGGCGAGGGACGGGTGGAAACTGATCAGGCGGTTTTCCTTCTTGGGAGCCAGTTGCTCGCGACCCTGTTTTTTCAGGGCGTCCATCCGTTCGCCAAACGCCTTGGCGTTGGCGTGGTAGCGGTCACGATTTGCGGGATCCTGCTCGCCCAGATAGCGCGCGATGTCCACCGCCATGGCCTTGCACTGCCTCGTGCCCAGCCACACATGGGGATCGTGCTCGCCATGGTGATGGTGGTCGTGATCATGGTCATGCCCGTGCGCGGAATGATCGTGTTCCTCCTCCGGGCTGGCCAGGCACAAATTCAGCGGGACCAGGTTTTTGCCCAGCGCGGCGTGGCGCACCGTCTTTTTGGAATCGGTGGCGAGCATCTTGTCCACGAAATGATCGTCGAGGCCCAGCCCCACGCTGAGGAACAGGTCGGCGTTGCGCAACAGGATGGCGTCCCGCGCGTTGTAGGTGTAGTGGTGTGGCCCGGTGGTGGTGCACAGGCACAGCACCGCCACGCCGTCACCCCCGACCTGTTTCACCATGCTGAACAGGGGTGGAAAGGTGACCAGCACCTTGGGGCTGC
>JAFMJU010000069.1 GCA_017853285.1 Gemmataceae bacterium | reverse complement strand
CAAGAAGGGCTTCGTCTACGGCAAGTCCGATCCCACCGCCAGCGAGCCCGATGACGACGCCCTGTCCGTCGAGGACATGGCCATGACGGTCTATAACCAGATGGGCATCGACGGCGTGAAGCGGCTGATCGCCCCGGGCAACCGCCCGATCGACATCGTCAACAGCGGCAAGGTCATCAACGACCTGCTGGCCTGACATCCTTCCGGCCTCGCGGGGGTGGCGGGCCTTTGCCGCCCCGCGTGAATGAGCCACCTCGGGGCACCCGGGCCCACAGGCCCAGGTGCCTCCCACGCCTGAAGACCGCACGGATTGACACCTTGGAATTGACAACGAGGAATCCCGCCATGGGCCCATGCCGCCTGTTGGCTCGCGCCTTGCTGCTGGCGCTTGTCTGCCTGTTTCCGACGGGGGCGCTGCGCGCCAACAGTCCCAGTCTGGGGATCGTGAATCCCCGGGGCATCCAGCGGGGCACCGAGGCGGAACTGGTCTTTTCCGGGGCCCGACTGGCCAACCCGAAGGAAGTGATCCTGTACGGGTCGGCCATCCAGGTGCTCACGATAACCCCGGTCAACGATTCCACGGTGAAGGTGAAGGTGAAGACCGGCCCGGATTGCCGGATCGGCGAGCACGCGGTGCGGCTGCGCACGGCCCTGGGCATCACCGAGGCCCGCTCCTTGTATGTGGACCCCCTTCCCGACACGGCCGAGAAGGAGCCCAACAGCGACTTCACCAAACCGCAGAAGGTGGGCCTGAACACGGTGGTGAGCGGGGTGGTGGACAACGAGGATGTGGACTACTTCGCGGTGGACCTGAAAAAGGGCCAACGGCTGAGCGCCGAGGTTTTCGGAATGCGGTTGGGGGGAACCTTCTTCGACCCGTACATCGCGATCCTGGACTCCAAGCGTTTCGAACTGGCCGCCAGCGATGACTCGCCCGTCGGCAAGCAGGACGGCATGTGCTCGATTGTCGCGCCGGCCGACGGCACCTATGTGGTGCAGGTGCGCGAGACCAGCTACGGCGGCAACGGTTCGTGCCAGTACCGGTTGCACATCGGCAATTTTCCACGCCCGACGGCGGTGATTCCGGCTGGCGGAAAGCCAGGCGAGGAGCTGGAGGTCACTTTCCTTGGCGACCCCGCCGGCCCCATGAAGCAGAAAGTGAAAATCCCGGAAAACGCGCCGTCGAACTTCGTGGTGCACGCGCAGGACGCCACGGGCATGTCCCCCTCTGGCCTGCCGTTCCGGGTGGCGAACCTGGCCAACGTGCTGGAGGTGGAGCCGAATGACACGGCTGCCCAGGCCACCGCGGGGCCAGGCCCTGCGGCCTTCAATGGCGTGATCGGCAAGCCCGGGGATGTGGACATCTTCAAATTCGCCGGCAAGAAGGGGCAGGTGCTGGATGTGCACTGCTACGCGCGGCGGCTGGGTTCACCCCTGGACCCGGTCATGTTCCTCGCGGTGGAGGGCGCGGCGCCGTTCGCCTCGGCGGATGACGCGGTCGGACCGGACAGCTTCTTCCGCGTGACGCTGCCGGATGACAAGAACTACATCCTGACGATCCAGGACCACCTGAAAAAGGGCGGGGCGGACTATTCGTACCGAGTGGAATTCACCCCGCCGGCCCCCAAGTCGACCCTCAGCATCCCCAAGGTGGCGCTGTTCTCGCAGGAGCGGCAAACGATCACCGTGCACAAGGGCAACCGGATGGCGTCGCTGATGAGCGTGTCACGCGCGGAGTGGGGGGGTGACGCCACCCTGCGCGCGGAGAACCTGCCCCCGGGCGCGACGCTCGCGTGCGATTCAATGCCCGCCAACCTGGACACCATCCCGGTGGTGATCGAGGCGGCGGCGGACGCGAAGGTGGACGGCCGGGTGGCGCAGTTCCGGGCCAAGCCGGCCGATGGCAAGCAGCCGGAGTACCCGTCGCAATTCGCCCAGCAGGCCGACCTGATCATCGGACCGCCCAACCAAACCCTGTACTGGAAGTACGACCTCGAGGGCGACGCGGTGGCTGTGGCGGACGAGGTGCCCTTCAAGATCACCGTGGTGGAGCCGAAGTGCCCGCTGGTGCAAAACGGATCGATGCAGTTGAAAATCGTGGCGGAGCGGAAGCCCGGCTTCACCGCGCCGATCAACGTCTACCCGTTGTTCAACCCGCCGGGCGTCTCGACCCAGGGGTCGAACACCATCCCCGAGAAGGGGAACGAGACGACGCTGACCATCAATGCCGCGCCGAACGCGCAGGTGAAGGCCTGGAAAACCGCCATCATCGCCAACTCGACGGTGGCCGGCGGCCCGGCCTGGGTTTCCAGCCAGTTGTTCACCCTGAATGTGGCGGCGCCGTTTTTCGCGATGGCCATGGAGCGCGGGGCGGTGGAACAGGGCAAGGAGACGGAGATCCCGTGCAAGATCACCGTCAACACCCCGATCACCACGCCGGGCAAGGTGAGGATCGTGGGGCTGCCGCCCAAGGTGGAGTCGCCCGAACTGGAAATCAAGACGGACACCAAGGAGCTGGTCTTCAAGCTGAAGGTGGACAAGGGCGCGCCGGCGGGCAAGCACGGCAACATCTTCTGCCAGGCCATACTGCCGGTGAACGGCGAGCCGGTGGTGCACAATGTGGGCGGCACTGAACTGAGGATTGATGTTCCCATTCCGCCCAAGGTCGCCTCGGCGGCCCCCGCACCGATGGCCAAGCCGATGCCGGCACCGGCCGCAGCGCCGGCGGAGAAGCGGTTGACGCGCCTGGAGAAACTGAGGCTGGAGCAGGCCGAGCGCGAGAAACAAGGCAAGTGAGCGGCCAGGCGCCCGGAACGATGGCGCGGGCTGCCGGCAGGAAGTCAAATCGGAGAGGCTGACATGAACCATGTGATGATGCGCCGGGCGGTTGCCCTGGCTGTGGCGGGCGCGATGGCGCTGGTGTCGCCCAGGATCTCGGCGATGGACAAGCCGGCCGCCCCGGCGACCACGGCACCGGCCGCGCCGGTAAACCGCCAACTGACCAGGCTGGAGATCCTGCCGCCGCAGGTGACGCTCAGCACCCGCCAATCGCGGCAGGTGGTGGCGGTCCAGGCGACCTATTCCGACGGCATCACCGAGGATGTGACGGCCCAGGCCAAGCCGCGGCTGAGCAACACCGGACTGGCGCGGTGGGAAAAGAATGTGCTGTACCCCGTGGCGGACGGGGAGTGCGAGCTGATCGTGGAGCATGGCGGCCGGGCGGTGACGGCGCCTGTGAAGGTGACCAAGGCCGGCGAGGAGAGGCCCATCAGCTTCCGACTGGATGTGATGCCCGTCTTCATGCGATCGGGCTGCAACACCGGCGGCTGCCATGGCGCCGCCCGCGGCAAGGACGGCTTCCGCCTGTCGCTGTTCGGTTTCGATCCCGAGGGGGATCACCACCGGCTCACGCGCGAGCTGAACGGACGGCGGCTGAACATGGCCATTCCGGCCGAGAGCCTGCTGCTGGAGAAAGGCTCGGGCAAGGTGGCGCACACCGGCGGTGCCTGCTTCGCGGAGAACGACCTGTACTGGAACACGATCATCCGCTGGCTGGACGCTGACGCGCCGAACGACCCGGCCACCATCGCCACCTGCGTGGGCGTGGACCTGTACCCGAAGAACGGTGTGTTGAACGGCAAGGGCGCCACGCAGCAGATGGTGGTGAAGGCGCGCTATTCCGACGGCGGCGAGCGTGACGTGACGCACCTGGCGGTGTTCCTGTCGAGCAATGACTCCAGCGCCAAGATCGCCAAGGACGGGGTTGTGACCGCCGGCGAGCGGGGCGAGGCGTTCGTCATGGCCCGTTTCTCCACCTTCACGGTGGGCAGCCCGATGATCGTGCTTCCCAAGGATTACCAGTTCCAGTGGCAGACCCAGCCGGAGAACAACTACATCGACAAGCTGGTGGACGCCAAGCTGCAGAAGCTGCGCATCACGCCGAGCCCGACCTGCACCGACGAGGTGTTCCTGCGGCGGGCCTACCTCGACATCGTCGGCGGGCTACCCTCGGTGGAGGAGTACCAGCGCTTCATGGCGAACCAGTCGCCGAAGAAGCGCGAGGAGCTGGTGGACGAGCTGCTGGGCCGCAAGGAGTTCGTGGAGCTGTGGGTGCTGAAATGGGCCGAGCTGCTGCAGATCCGCAGCTCGAACCAGTTGAGCTACAAGGCGACGCTGCAGTACTACAACTGGCTGCAGGACCGGATCGCCCGCAACGTGCCCGTGAACGAGTGGGTGATCGAGCTGCTGGGCGCCTCGGGCGGCACCTTCAAAAACCCGCCCACGAACTACTACCAGAACGAGACCGACATCCTGAAGGTGACGGAGAACGTGGCCCAGGTGTTCATGGGCATGCGCATCCAGTGCGCCCAGTGCCACAACCACCCGTTCGACCGCTGGACGATGGATGACTACTACGGTTTCGCCTCGTTCTTCTCGCAGATCGGCCGCAAGGGGGCCGACGATCCCCGCGAGGTGGTTGTCTTCAACTCGGGCGGCGGCGATGTGCGGCATCCCGTGGGGGGGCGGGTGATGGCACCCAAGTTCCTGGGCGGGGCGGCGCCGGACACGGCGGGCAAGGACCGTCGGCAGGTGATGGCGCAGTGGCTGGCCTCGCCCGACAACGCCTACTTCGGCACCAACCTGGCCAACATCGTCTGGGCCCATTTTTTGGGCCGGGGGATCGTGGACGAGGTGGACGATGTGCGCGTGAGCAACCCGGCCAGCAACCAGGAGCTGCTGGACGAGCTGGGCCGCAAGTTCACCGAGTACAAGTACGACTTCAAGAAGCTGGTGCGCGACATCTGCACCTCGAGGACCTACCAGAGGGCCACGGCCACCAACCCGTCCAACGAGCTGGACACGCGCAACTTCAGCCACGCGGCGATCCGCCGGATCCGGGCGGAGACCTTCCTGGACTGCATCACGCAGGTGACCACCACCCAGAACAAGTTCCCCGGGCTTCCCTCGGGCGCGCGGGCCGTGCAGATCGCCGACGGCACGGTGAGCAACTACTTCCTGACGACATTCGGCCGGGCCACGCGCGAGACGGTCTGCGCCTGCGAGGTGCGGCTGGAGCCGACCCTGTCGCAGTCGCTGCACCTCCTGAACGGCGAGACCACCGGCAACCGCATCAAGCAGGGCGACCTGGTGGGCAAGATGCTGGCGGCGAAGAAGACACCCGAGCAGATCCTCGAGGAGGTCTACATCCGCTGCATGTCGCGCAAGCCCGCCGCGGACGAGATCGCCAGGCTGATGGCGCTGGTGAACGGCGAGGCGGACAAGAAAAAGGCCCTGGAAGACGCCTTCTGGGCGGTGCTGAACTCCCGCGAGTTCATGTTCAACCATTGATCCAACCCCCGGAAGCGCCGGCCTGACCGGCTGGGGTAGAGGTTTGACTTGTGGGCCGGCCGGGCCGGCGGATGGAGGGACGCGATGAACGCCCTGATGCTCGTGGCGCTGGCCCTGCCGGCGCAAGGCGACAAGAAGGTGACCTTCCAGGACCATGTGCTGCCCGTGCTGCAGGCGAAGTGCGGCAACTGCCACTCGCCGGACAAGAAGCGCGGCGGGCTGGTGGTGACCAACTACACCAAGCTGATGGAGGGTGGCAGCTCGGGCGCGGTTGTGAAGCCGGGGGACCCGGACAAGTCGTCGCTGTTCACGACGGTGGCGCACAAGGCTGAACCTTTCATGCCGCCCAACAGCCCCAAGATCCCCGACCCGGACATCGCGCTCATCGAGACCTGGATCTCGGCGGGGGCGCCGGAGAATTCCGGCAGCAAGACCATGGCCGCCGCGCCCAAGAAGGAGATCGGGCTGAAGTCGGTGGTTCGGGGCCGGCCATCCGGTCCTCCCCCCATGCCGGCCAAACCGCTTGCCCAGGATCCGGTGCAGAAGGCGCGGCGGGCCAACCCGGTGACCGCGATCGCTTCCAACCCGTGGAGCCCGCTGGTGGCCGTGGGTTCGTACAAGCAGATCTTGCTGTACAACGGCGACACGCAGGAATTGCTGGGCGTGCTGCCCTTCCCCGAGGGGCTTCCCACCGTCATCAAGTTCAGCCGCAACGGCAGCCTGCTGATGGTGGCCGGCGGCCGCGGCAGCGCCACCGGCAAGGTCACGCTGTTCAATGTCTCGACGGGGGAGCGCGTCACCACGGTGGGTGAGGAGACCGACACGGTGATGGCGGCCGATGTGAGCCCGGACCAGTCGCTGATAGCCCTGGGTGGTCCCAGCAAGATGCTGCGCGTGTACAACACCGCCGACGGCAAGCTGGCCTACGAGGTGAAGAAGCACACCGACTGGATCACCTCGATCGAATTCAGCCCGGATGGGGTTCTGGTGGCCTCGGGCGACCGGTCCAGCGGGTTGTTTGTGTGGGAGGCCCACAACGGGCGCGAATACTTCACGCTGCGAGGCCACACGGGCGCGGTGACCGAGGTGTCCTGGCGGCAGGATTCCAACCTGCTTCTGAGCGGCTCGGAGGACACCACGGTCCGCCAGTGGGAGATGGAGAACGGCAACCAGGTGAAGTCTTGGACCGGCCATGGCGGCGGGGTGCTGGGAGCCCGTTATGGCATGGATGGGCGCATCGTGACCGCCGGTCGCGACCGCACGGTGAAATTGTGGGACGGAACGGGCAAGGCCCTGCGCACCTTCGAGGCGATGCCCGATCTGGCCCTGCGCGCCCTGCTCACGCACGATGGGACCCGGGTGATCGGCACCGACTGGACCGGGCAGGTCAAGGCCTGGAATGCCGCGGATGGCCGGGCTGAAGGGGCCATGACCGCCAACCCGGGCACGCTTGCCGAGCGGATTCAATTGGTGTCGAAGGAATTGGAAACCAAGCAAGCTGGCGCGGCCCAATTGGTGGCCCAAGCCAAGCAAACCGAGGAGGCGCTGAAGCAGGCGACCGCCACCATCGCCTCGGTGCAGGGACTGCAGAAAACCCTCCCGGCCCAGGTGGACCAAGCCAAGGCGGCTCAAGCCAAGGCCAAGGCGGCGAAGGATGCCCTGGCGGGCGCGAAGGCCCAATTGGAAACGGAAAGCAAGGCACGGGAGGCGGTTCTGGCCGAGACACGGGGCATGGTGGCCCGCTTGAAGGAGCAGGCCCAAAAGGCCCCGATGGATAAGGCCCTGCCCTTGGCAGCCGCACGCGTGCAGGGATTTTTGAGCCAGTTGGAGCAGGAGGTCGCCCCGGCTGTGGCCAAGTTGAAGGAAATGGAACCGAAACTGGCCCAGGAGACCAAGGCGATGGCCGATGCCGACGCCCTTGTGGCATCCCTCACGGCCCAGGTGGCTGGTTTGCCCAAACGGCTGACGGATGCCCAAGCCGCCCAAAAGGCCCTGGGTGATCAGCTCAAGACCCGTCAAACGGCGGCACAGCAGGCCCAGGCAGACCTCACACGGCTGCAGGGCATCGTGGAGCGGCTGAAAACTCGCCAATCCACCGTTTCTGCCCAGCCTGCCAAGGCTTCGGGTTCTTGATTTTCAGAGCAAATGGGCCGGTTTTGGAGGGTCGCCTTCCAAAAACCGATTCTTTTTGGTAGTTTTCCGTTTTGCCGAATGAAATTGGAAGAGGTTTGGATACCATGGGTGCCCGTCGTGACCGTTTTGACATGCGCATGGCTGATCAGGCCTTATCGCGCACGGTGAATGGCAAGTTGAAGATCGCCGAGCGTGGTCGTCGCGCCGAGCGTCTGGCCGAGGCGGTTTCCAAGATGAAATACCCTTACACACCGACCATTCGCAGCTGGGTCAGCCAAGCCGCTGGCAAGCCGTTCGCCCAGCTGGATGAGAAGGCTGTGAAGGCGCTGGTGGCCAAGAAGGCCTGATTGAACTGCAAAATTTGAAAAAATGAAAACCCGGCCCATCGAGGCCGGGTTTTTTGTTTGGTTTTGGGCTGTTCGTCATTTTTCAGCATGTTCGTCGCAGGTGCCCACCCGGATGGGTGCCAGTGGGATGAGGCGGAAAATCTTGCGGAAGGACCAGCCGCGGTGGGTGGCAAGTCGGTTGCAGCGGTGGCAAACCCGTGTGTGGCCGCGCCCATCGCGCCAAAGGCGGTTTTCCCAGGTTTGCTGGTGGGATTGCTGGCGGGAAGTGTCGATCCCCCGGGAGGCCAGTTCCCGGCGGGTGGCCTCCCGCCCGATTTCGGTGAGTTCCTCCCGGCAAAACACCCATCGATCCAACAGTTCCTCATCCGACAGCGAAGCCAGCCAGGAGGCCAGTTTTTCGGTGGGGCGGTCGGGAGCGGGGAACATAAAGGGCCTTTTGGCAGGGGGTTCCGGGAACCAATCCCAGGGCCGGTTCCTCCAAGATAATGACAATTATTCACAAAGTAATGGCCGGGATCCCGCGGGAAATCGCTTGCTGAGGCTGGAGCCCCGGGGGATTGGAACATACGATAGGGCGAACATTTCAGGCGGCGGGCAGAAACCGTCGAGCACCTTGGGGGGTGTCCAACCATGATTCACGCAGACAAAACGGGCTACCTGATCCGGGGTACCGCCGTGTGGGTGCTGGCCGGGGTGCTGGGTTGGGCGATGGTTTCCGGAGGCACATCCCTGCGGGCGGACGACAAACCGGCCGCGCCCAAGGCGGGCGCCAAGGGCAAGGACGGGGGCAAGTCCGAAGCCAAGGATGACAAGAAGGAAGCCGGCGACAAGGGCAAGGGGGAGGAAGGCAAGGAGGCCACGGAGGAGCCCAAGGAAAAAGCGGGCCCGATGCCTAAGATCATCACCCGGCAACAGACCCTGGTGGGCAAGCCGGATGATGTGCGCATCACGCAGGCCGGGGTGAAGGTGATCCATGACAACCTGCACGAGGCATGGAAGGAAAACCGGCTGCAGCCCTCACCGTTCGTGGATGACCACGAGTTCATCCGGCGCGCCTCGCTGGACATCATCGGTCGCGTCGCCAAGCCCGAGGAGATTTCGAAATACCTCAAATACCCGGCCTTGAGCCGGCGCCCGCAGATCATCGAGGACCTGCTGGCCCACGAGGACTACCCCAAGCACTGGGGTGTGATGTGGGCCAACTGGTTGCTGGGCCGGGCGGGAGTGTTCGGCCGGGGCACCTACCACGACGGGTTGACCGTGTGGCTGGAGGACCAGTTCGCGCAGAACCGCGGCTACGACAAGTTGGTCACCGACCTGATCACGGCCAAGGGGAAGAACACCGACAACCCGGCGGTGAACTTCATCCTGGCGCACCTGGGCGAGATGGTGCCGCAGGGCAAACGCGAGCAGGATGGCCAATTCGAGATGGTGCCGATCACTTCCCGGATCACCCGGCTGTTTTTGGGCATGCAACTGCAGTGCGCCCAGTGCCACGACCACCCGTTCAACAACGCGGTGACCCAGAAGCATTTCTGGGGCGTGAACGCCTTCCTGCGCCAGGTGGAGCGGGAAGGAACGCCGCCGGACGAGAACATGCGGGCGATGACCTACCCGGCCCTGACGCTGAAGGAGAACCCGAAGGCCAACAGCGAGGGGTTGGTCTATTTCGAGAAGCGCAACGGGGTGATCCTGCCGACGAAGGCCTCGTTCCTGGACAGCCCGAAGCCATCTGCCTCGTCCTCGCAAGGTCGGCGGGAGATGCTGGCGGCCTATGTGACGGGCCATGACAATTTCCCACGGGCCCTGGTCAACCGCGTGTGGGCCGCGTTCATGGGGGCCGGCTTCACCAATCCGGTGGATGATTTCAACGACCAGAACGTGCCCAGCCAGCCGAAGCTGCTGGACGGGCTGGCCCAGGAATTCAAGCAGTACGGTTTCGACCAGAAGCGGCTGATCCGCTGGATCTGCAACAGCGACGCCTACCACCTGTCCTACACCGCCAACAAGACGAACGAGAAGGCGGAGACCAACGGCATGTTCAGCCGGATGCAGCTCAAAAGCATGAGCCCCGAGCAACTGTTCGAATCGCTGATGGTGGCCACCCGGTCCGAGGCCGCGGAGACCAAGGACGGCAAGCGGCAGTTGCGTGACACCTGGCTGAACAGCCTGGTGAGCAACTTCGGCGACGATGAGGGGAACGAGGTCAACTTCAACGGCACGGTGGTGCAGGCCTTGCTGATGATGAACGGCAACGAGATCAACACCGCCATCAACCGCCCCGAGAAGGGATCTGTCGCCCTGGCCTACAGCCGCAACAAGGGCAACCCCACCCGGGTGATCAACGACCTGTACCTGGCGGCGCTGGGGCGTCCGGCCAAGCCGGCCGAGATCGCCAACATCACCCGCAAGATGGTGATGCGGGTCAAGGACAAGGACCAGATGGCCCCCTATCAGGACCTGTTTTGGGCCTTGCTGAACAGCAACGAGTTCATGCTGAACCACTGACGGGTCAGCCGGCGGGCGCGTCCAACTCGAGGTCTGGTCGCCGGACGAGGGCCATGCTGGATTTTCCAGCCGCCAGTTCCCAAACCCCCGGAGCCTCGACGGTCTCCCCTGGCAGTACCCGGCATTGCCTGTGCCTGAGCCGGGCCGCCGCCAGCGCTGGAGCGATGCAGCCTTGGCAAACGATCGAGTAGGTCTTCAGCTCACGGGTTTCCCCGTCTGACCACTGCGAGGCCACCTTCAGGCTTGCCACCGCGCCGCAGCGGGCGCAGGTGACGATGTACGGCGGCATGGCCATGGAGTTGATTCCCCGGGTGCTCAGTCCTGGTCGAAGGGGACGGGCTCGCCGGCGAACTCCGCCAGGGCGTTCATGGCGGCGCGCTGCTCGGCCTCTTTCTTGTTGCGGCCCCAGGCGGGCCGGTAGGAAGTGCCGCCGATCCGCGCTGCGACCTTGAAGCACTTGCTGTGGTCGGGGCCCTTCTCGTCGATCAGGTCGTAAATGGGGGCGATCCCGAAATCGCGCTGCCCCTTTTCCTGGAGCATGCTCTTGTAGTTGCCGCCGGCGTTGCCCTCGGCCACTCGCTCGATCTCGGGGCCAAGGAGGCGCATCACGAAGCCACGGGCTGCCTCGATCCCTGCGTCGAGGTAGATGGCGCCGATGAGTGATTCAAAGACATTTGCCAGCAGGTTGGGAGAACCCTGCGACTGCTCGGCGTTGTAGCCCTTGCCGAGGATGGTGAAACGCATGAGATCGAGTTCTTCCGCCAGGCGGGCGCAGGTGCGCCGGCTGACCACGGCCGATTTCACCCGGGTGAGTTCCCCCTCCTGGTGGTCGGGGAAGCGGTGGAAGAGCGCCTCGCAGGCCACCATGCCCAGGATGCTGTCCCCCAGGAACTCGAGCCGTTCGAAACTGGCGAGGCGATTGGCGGCGCCGGAGGCGTGGGTGAGGGCGGACCTGAGCAACTCGACCCGGGCGAACCGGTGACCGATCGCCGACTGGCAGCGTTCCATCAGATCCTCCTCGCGGGGGAGGGGATCATC